>DAORCZ010000902.1:0-3801 GCA_035345735.1 Pseudomonadota bacterium
CCGGTGTTGTGGGCGACAAACTCGATCTCGATGCCGCGCGCAGCCAGCGCGACCTTTTGCGGCACGTTCGCCGTCCACTTGACCCGCGGCCGGGCGTAGCGCCGCAGCCTGGTCACGACATCGGCAACGCTGACGAAGTCGCCGTGCGCCTTGCCGACCAGCCAGATCGACAGCATCTCGCCCTCGATCGGCAGGTTGCCGTAGGCGTGAAAGAAAGACAGGCGATAGTTCGACCCACGGCTGGCCAGGAAAAACAGGCGCTGCGTCTCGCTCTTGACGATGGGGGTGTCGGCAGCGCTGTGCGTGACCGTGAGCGTTTGCCCGACTAGATGCGCCGCCCCCACGATGACTTGTCCCACGCTAATCGTCGCTGACCCAGTCGCGCCGAGCTGGCTGGGGTCGCCGGGCTTCACGTCCTTGATGCGCCCGATGACGATGGTGTCCGACTGCTGCACCAGACCCTGTAGCTGCTCCCATGGCCAGGGCGAGATCGAATCGGCGTCTGCCCTGCCGAGCATGAGCGTGCTGAGGCTGAGCCAGAGCCCCGCGAGGATCACACAAAGCCGCATGCCTCTATCCTACGGTGAAACCTCGGCAATTTGACGACTATCGGCGCTAGGAATCGGGGCTGGGGCCCCGCCGCTCAGCGGGCGGCGAGTAGGGCTTTGGCCGCCCCCAGGTACGGCGCGTGATCCCGACGCAGGAAGCGATTTCGCGCCAGCGCGCGATCGATGTCAGCCACCGCCCGCTCGGCCAGTTGCAGCCGCTTTTCGCGGTCCGGCTCCAGCTTGGCTTGCTCGTACAGAATCTCGCCCTGCACCACCAGAAGCTGGGGCATGGCGACGTGAACGCGCAAGCCCTGATCCGTGGCCCAGCGACCATTCTGCAGGCTGTCGCGGCGCAGCTTCAGCCCCGGCTCGCGACGCGCGATGCGCAGCTGCGACTCGGCGTAGAGCACCAGCGGCTCGACGGCATGGGGGCTGAGCAGGATCGATTGTTTGGCGGCATCGGCGGCCTGCCGCAGCCAGGGCAGCGGGTCCCCACCCGCGGCCAACGCCGCTTCGGCGTGCACCCACAGTCGGCGCACATCCGCCTCAGCACAGAAGCCATCGGCACCGACGCTCGCCCGGCAGCGACGCAGGGCCTCATCCAGCCGATTGATCACGCCGGCCGCGTTCTCATGGGCGCGCAGCTGATGCTGTGCGAGCAGAGTATGGGCGGCCATCGCTTCGCGCAGTCCATAGCCGTCGTCTTTGTGCTGCTTTTCAATCGCGGAGACGATCTCCATCAAGTCGTCGTAGTCCTGCGCGATGTCGGCGCCGGCGGCCTCGTGCGCGGCCAGCCGGAGCTCCAGCATCGACGCGAACGAGATGTCACAGAACAGGTACGACGGGTTCTTGGCTTTGCACTGGCGGTGGTACTGCTTGGCGCGCTCGAACAACGGATCGTCGAAGCGTCCCCCTTCAACCAGCTGATCCAAGCGATGCGACGAGATGGCGATGAGGTTGGTATACGGCAGCAGCGACTCGGGACTGAGCTGGATGGCGCGCTCGTAGTACCCCACGCCGGCCAAGAAGTCTTCATAGACGTCCTTGCCGCGCTTCCGCTGCTGCACGACCAGCGATAGATGCACATTGCCCAGCTTGTTGTACGCCGGTGCAAAGTCCGGCTGCAGTTCCAGCGCGCGCCGCAGGCTCTGAATGGCTCGCTGCAGATCGACGCTGGGGTCCTTGCCGCTGGCCAGCTGCAGCTTGGCAGCCGCCAGGTAGCTGGCGCCCAGGATGTCGTGGTTTCCGTACTCGTCGGGCTCTAGCGTCACCGACTTCTGCGCCGCGGCGATGCCAGCCTGCAGATATTCCGAAGTGAGCGTCGCGACATACTGGTACAGCCAGGCTCGCTTGGCCCAGGCATAGCCGCGGTAGGGAGCCGCCGTGCTGGCATGCTCGCAGGCTTCCAGCGCCGGGGTCAGCAGATCCAGGCTCAGCATGTTGCGGTCGCGCGCCATCGCCAGCTGCAGGTCCCAGCTATCGACCAACGCCTCGTGCAGCGCGGGATCGCTGCGGCCAATGGTGATGGCTTCGCCGTACAGCCACTGCGCATGCGTTAGCTCGGCCTGTGCCCGTCCGTAGTCGCCGTCTTGACGCAGCTCCTTGGCCCGCGCGAGGGCGCTATCGGCCTCGATCTTCTTGGCCTCATACACCCAGGGCGAGTCGGCAAAGATGGCCTGCGCCAGTTCGCTTGCGCGGCCATAGTCCTCGCGATAGTAGGCGAGCAGCGCATCGACAAACGCGGCCGAGTCGCGATCGGCGGATCGACCTCGCTCCAGGTAGGTCGTGATCTGCGGCAGGAACTTTTCTTTGAGGATGGGCCGCTGGCTGCGCAGCCAACCCTGGTCGCCACTGCGCCTTAACGCATCCAGCGCTCGCTCATACGACTTGCCCAGAGCAATGCCCAGCGCGTAGTCGATGGCGGCCGTCTCATGGCCCAGGTCCAGCGCATGACGCAGCTCGGACTCGGCCCGCCCATAGTCCTGCAGCATCAGATAGCCACGGCCCAGGGCCTCACTGCGCAGCGCCGGGCCCAGCGCATCACCCCCCTGCAGCGTTTTTTCCAGCGCCTCCAGGCGCGCCAGCATGCGTCGGCGCTCGCGACTGACGTCGTGCAGCGGCAGCTGATAGGCACTGTGCATCAGCTGCTCCAGATTCTTCACCTCTTGCGTCACGTGCTGCTCTTGCGTCGCCTGCCTGCGGGCCCGCTGCTCCTGCCTGCGTTCCTGCACGCGCGCATAGGCCAGCTGCGCCAGGAAGGCCATGAGCCACATCAGAGCCACGGTGCCAGCCGCAAAGGCCTGCCAGTTCTCGCGCACCTGCTTGCCCAGACGCTGCAGCCATCCTTTGGGACGAGCCAACACCCGCTCGCCATTGATGTAGCGCTGCAGATCTTCGCCCAGCTCTTTTGCCGAGTCGTAGCGCTCGCTCGGCTCTTTGGCCAGGCACTTAAGGACGATGGTGCACAGATCCGCGGGCAGCTCTTTGACGTAGCGCCGCGGGTCGGGGGGATCGCGATTCACCAGCGCATACAGGACTGCGACCAGCTGATCCCCGACAAAGGGCGGCCGTCCCGTCAGCAGATCGTAGAGCGTCGCGCCCAAGCTGTAGACATCGGTCCGCCGATCGAGCCGCCGCACATCACCTCGCGCCTGCTCGGGCGACATATAGGCCGGCGTGCCCATCAGCTGCCCAGTCTGCGTCAGCCCGGTGGCCTCTCCCGTCTCACGCGCCAACCCAAAGTCCATGATCACCGGCACCAACCGCCCATCATCCCGCCGCTCGACCATGATGTTGTCCGGCTTAAGATCGCGATGCAGGATGCCCAGCCGATGCGCTTCGTGTAGGCCGAAGGCGACCTCGCAGGTCACTTGTAAGAGCTCAATGCGACTCAGGCCTGACTTGCCAAGCGTGCGGCCATCGATGAACTGCATCGCGATGTACGGCTTGCCGGCCACGACGCCGATCTCGTAGACACGACAGATCTGCGGATGATCGATGCGCGCCTGGGCCCGCGCCTCCTGCTGAAACCGCTGCACCAGCTCGGGGTCGTCGCCGCGGATGAACTTGATCGCCACGATGCGGCCCAGCTGACGGTCGCGCGCCTTCCATACGGTGCCCATGCCGCCGTGGCCGAGCGCGCTCAGAAACTCATAGCGATCCCAGTCGCGCACTGGCGGAGCATCAGCGGGGGCTGAGCGAGGGGAAGCCTTGTGCGCGGCGGCCGGGGCGGGGGAATCGGGGCCAGCCATGG
>DAORCZ010000903.1:0-3800 GCA_035345735.1 Pseudomonadota bacterium
CGATCTGCTCATCGATCCACCAAGCGACGCGACTGGCCGTCGCAGCTTCCATTGTCGGCCAGCAGCGCGACAGCAGAACATCATCAACATGCGGCAGCCACCACAGCTTGACGTAGGGTGCACTCTCGACGAGCCGCGGTAGTTCGTTGAGAACCTGCGACAGCGGCAGTGTGCTCAGTTCCTCATGCAAGCGAAAGGCGGGCACGGTGGCCAGCGTCACTTCGCTGATCACCCCGAGCGCTCCCAAGTGGACGCGCGCCGCCGGCAATAGGTGGGCGTTTTCGTGATCGTTGATCGGCAGGACTTCGCCATTCGCCAGAACCAGGCGCATGCCGACAACGCGGCTAGCCAAGTTGCCAAGTCCCGGTGCGCTGCCGTGCGTGCCGGTGGCGATGGCGCCAGCGATGCTCTGCTGCGTGACCGAGCCAATTACCGGCAAGGTCATGCCATGCCGATGCATCGCGGCAATCAGAGCGTGCAGGCGAATACCCGCCTGCACCGTGATCTCCTGGCGCTGCACATCGACGCGTCGCACCTGTGCCAGGGCATCAAGCTGCAGCAGGTATCCGTCGGTGCAGGCGATGTCAGACCATGAATGCCCGGCTCCGACGACCTTGACGCGACGGCCCGCCTGCGCCGCGCGCTTTAGGATGTCGACGATCTCGGACTCGCTCTGCGGGGTGAAAAACGCCTGCGGCTGCGCGGTGGCCGTCCCGGCCCAGTTGCGAAACGGGTGCATGCGTGCCTCTGCCTGCAGCGACAATAACGGCAGAGCGGGGGCGAGTTGCGAACTTTTGTGCTAGCGCGGCTCGCCGGTCAGATACAGAGCTTTACCCACCACGCCGGCCTCCCAGGTGTAGGCCTCGGCGCCGGGAATGTCGCGCACGATGGTTAGAAGCTCGTCGGGGCTGTAAGCGCGCAGAGCCGACACCGTGCCATCCCAGGCCACCAGCAGCGGAATCAGCGGCAGTACATACGTCAGCAGGAGGCGGGAGAGACGAAACGGACGCAAGAACGGCACCACTGCCAGCGTCGCAACAAACAGCATGATCAGGTTCACGGCGATCGGCAGGGGGGCCAGTACCGCCGGCAGCCTGCGCATTGCCGGGGATGCCGCGACGTCGAAGAACGCCAGGGCAGCACGCTCGCGCACGATGCCGGCAACGATCTGGCGCACAGCATCCGGCGTGAAGTGGTGCAGGGCCCCTGACATCGTTCGCACACCCGACTCGCTCCCGCCGCCGCTCATGGCGTCGACGGATTCACTGCGGTAGCAAGTCGCCGGATCAGCCAGCGCGGCGATGCGAGCCTGCCCGGCTTCGCTTGGAAAGCCATCGCTGAAGACGAATTCGGTCGTCAGCCCCGCCCCGCGTACGCGACGGCGAATCTGCAGCGTGCCGCCCCCTCCGCCCGAGGCCAAATCGAGCACTCGCGATGTTCCGGTGCGGCGCAGCAGGGCCACCAACTTGTCGGCGACTCCGTCGTAGAAACCAATGCGATCGAAGGCAAAATCAAGAAAGTCGGTGCCGCCATTGCGGATGACGGCGGGCAGCCACCCGTAGTCTTCTAGCTCAAAAAGATGAACGCGCTGCATGGACCATTCCCCCTTCTTGGCTCCACCGTGCTCTGGGATGCGCAAGAACCATTGCAACCCGACGGCTCAAAATAAGTCAAGCATGCTTGACGATCAATCGTCAAGTATACTGAACCAAATGGCCCCCCCGACTCTGCGCCAAGTGCAACAAATGCAAGCCCGTAGCCTGGGTTATCTGCTCATCCGCTGCAGTCAGATCTGGGGCGACCGGGCCATCCATGCGGTGAACGTGGAAGCTGGCGCGCCGGTGCTGCGCGAGGCCCACACGCGGCTCCTGCCCTATCTGCAGGACCCAGCCGGTATCCGCATCACAGATCTGGCCCAGGCGGTCGGCGTCACCAAGCAAGCCGTGCAGCCCCTGGTGGTAGAGCTTGCGACCATCGGACTTGTGCGCGTCGTCCCAGATGCCGAAGACGGACGGGCCCGGCGCGTCTTTCTGACGCCGTTTGGGCTGCAGGCGCTAGCACATGGCACCGGCATCCTGCTGCAGATCGAACAGCTCCTGCTGCCCCAGCTTGGCCAGCGCACCTGCGCATCGTTGAAGCGGCAACTCAGCAAGCTCCTTGCCGTGCTGACGCAACCCGACGAGGAACTCGACGAGGCGCCTGCCTCGCAGCGCTGCCAGCCTACCCCAGCGAAGCAACCGGTCACTCGGCCGCGGACCGCCAGACGCCGACGCGGCAGATGAGCACAGGCGGCGGTGTCTGACTCGGTCCGTGCCGGGCTTCCCCGCCGGTTCTCCAACGGCCGAGCGATGCCCGAAAGGTTCCGCGGCCTACTCGCTGCTTGGCATCTCAAGTTCCTGGCGGATGACCGACTGTCCGACGGTCTGAAGCGATCGGATGATCGCCTCGCGCGAGCCCTCAGGCGCTAGGCCGACCGCGATCAGCGAAGCCAGCCCGTGAGTGTAGGTCCACATGATGTTCAGCAAGCGCAGCCTCCGCTTGCGCTCCAGGCCGGTGAAGCGGGGATCCATGCGCATGTTCTCTGTCAGGGTCTCGAGGAAACTAGCGACAAGCTCCTCAAAGCGATCGGTCTGCAGAAACAGCGCCTGATAAAGCCGCGGATGATCCTTGGCGAACAGGGCAATGCCGGTGCCCATGTTTAGGAACGGCGCCGGCGTATAGCTCTCGTTGGTGTACGCCAAGATCTGGTCGCGCACCCCAGCCATGGCCGCGGCGGCCAGGGTCTCCATCGAGCGGAAGTGGCGATACACAGGCGCTGTGGAGACGCCGGCCTCGCTGGCTACCCGGCGGGCGGTGAGCGCCGCAACGCCCTCCTTTTCGATCACCTGGATGGCGGCCTGAATAACGTCTGATGCAGCACATTTCTCGGTGGGTGGCATAGGAACCCAGTCCTTTCACTGACATACGTTACATAACAGATGTTTCTTGAAATCTGATAAATAACAAACGTAATGTAACAGAAGTTCTGCAACCGTCACCCTCCAGCCAAGTGAAAGGATTGCCATGACTGCCAGCACACTCTCTCCAGTCGGCCTTTCCCTGCCCTTGCCCATCCTCGCTGCCGACCAGTCGCCAGCGGTGACGCCAAATCAGGGGGCAGTTGTCGCGGCCCTGCAGCGGCTTGTGGCCAGCCGGCAGACCCCCGGTCTGCAGTACGCCTTCCTCAGTGAGTCTGGTGTGCAGTTCAGCACCCAGGCCGGCCTGGCTGACGTGGCAGGAAGCCGCCCAGTGCAGCCGGTCACCAGCTTTCATGGCTACTCGGTGACCAAGACCTTCACTGCCGCGGCCATCGTCGGGCTTGCGCTCGCAGGACGCCTGGACCTAGAGGGCCCGCTGCGCCGCTACCTGCCTGAACTCGACGATCCGCGCTCGCCAACGCTGCGCCAGGTACTGGCGCATACAGGTGGCTATAAGAACCCGATCCCGCTCGCCTGGTCGCATCGCGCCGATGATTCCGGCTTTGATGCGGCGGCATTTTTCCAGCGCATCGCAGGGGCCTATGGCCGCGCGGCGCAGAAGCCCGGCACGCGCTTTGCCTATTCCAATGTCGGCTATCTGCTGCTGGGGGAAGTCATCGCCCGCGTCACGGGCCAGCCTTACCCCACGTACATCGAAGAAGTGCTCCTGCAGCCCCTGCGCCTCGGTTCTGGTGAGCTTCTGAGCTTTGATCGGCGGGCGATGCCCAATCACGCGCGTGGCTACATCCGCCGCATGAGCCTGCTCAACGCGCTGCTTGGCCT
>DAORCZ010000904.1:0-3784 GCA_035345735.1 Pseudomonadota bacterium
CCATCAGCGTCCCGCCGCCGGCCGGGAAGAACTCCCAGCGATAGTGGCGCAGGCCGTTTGACGTGGGGTCGGCATCGACGACTTCGATCGGCGCGGCGGCCCCGACGCCCGGTGGCTGCGAGGTGAAGCGGTGAATGCCTTCGACCGTCGCTATGCGATAGGAAAACTGATAGCGATGCTCTTTGCTGCCGTCGGGTAGCGCCTTGACCTGCGACAGCGTCATGTTGCGCACGAAGTCGCCGTAACGCTCCGGCCCCATCACCACATCGTGCAGCAGATCCGGCGGTGCGCTGCTGAGCGACAGCACCGTGATCTGGCTCATGTTGCCGCCCGCATCGGCTTCGAGCAGCGTCATGTCATGGCTGCGCAGAAGCGGCGCCAGCCCCACGACCTGGGCCGGGGGCAGTGGGCGCAGCGGATGCGGCGGATCGGCCGCTGCCCGACGGGCCTGGCCCAGAAAAACCGCGCACAGCAGGCCAGCCAGCACATGCAGACCGAGGGGAACGAGGCGAGGGGGGGAAGACAGCTTCAACATGGCTTGACCCTAAGCAATGAGGGGAGGGCGGGCCGGCCGACGCAGCCAGCGCAGCGCTGAGCTCGTCGGAAAAAGCAGCGCCAGCAGCGCCGCCAGCAAGAGCAGGTTGCGCACGAGCACCAAGCAAAGCAGCGGCCACCGTCCCTGCGTCAGCAGTCCGAACATGAAGGGAAAGTAGATCTGCGTCAGCAAGAGCGCCGCGCAGTACATCGGCAGCACACGGCAAGCTTGGACGCCCGGCGCTTCGTCCCATTCAGCCCACAGCACGACGAGCGGCATGGCCCACAGCAGGTACTGCGGCGACAGCAACTTGCTGCTCACAAAGATCAGCAGCACCGTGGCCGCGCTGTACTGACACAACTGACGCAGCGTCCAGGTTCCGTCGTGGCGATCGCGTTCGGCGCGCAGCTTCCACGCCCCGTGTAATGACAAAAGCCCGGTCAGCACCAGGCTCAGCCCATCGAGCGCCTGCGGCAGCCACAGCCAGCGCGAGAGCTGCACGTTGTCCGAGCCATACGAAAACACCAGCCCGCTGCCCGCGCAGCGCAGGATCGAGCCCAGGAGTGACTCGATCTGGATCGGTCGCTGACCAAACAAGAGCAGCGCCCCCAGCAGTACCTGCGGTGTCTGCCCTCGCCACAGCAGATAGATCCCGGCCACCACCGCCAGCCCAAAAAGCGGCGCAACGAAGCGGACCAGCTGACCCCGGGCCGCTTTCCCGCGCGCCCACAAGAGCGCCGCCCACACCGGAAACAGGTACAGCGGAAACAGCTTGGCCCCGGCCCCCAGCAGCAGCAGCAGCGCCGAGCTCAGCGCCCAGCCTCGGACCAGCGCGTACAGCGCGGCGACGACGAAGAACATCGGCAGCGCGTCGTAGCGACCGACCAGAAGCGGTCCGAAACAGGCTGTCGCGATCAGCAGCCGGCGACTCAGCCGGGACAGCGTCACGCGGGCCGGCTCGTCGGCGATGGCGTCCGTGCTCGGCGCGCGCGACCCGCTGGGGTCGGCCCGGCGCAGCCGTCTGGCGATGCCGTAGATCAGCGCCAGCCCGCCCACGTGCAAAAGTGCCATCAGCCCAGCGAAGGCGATGCGATAGGCACCCAGCGTCGAGCAAATGAGCCTCGGCAGCAACATCACGGCCAACGTCACCGGCGGCAGCACGATGTGGACATCGCGATACGGCAGCCGCAGCCCCGACTTGTGGGTCAGCGCTCGTCCCAGCGCGCTGATGTCGCGCGGATCGCTCGTCGCTTGCCAGCTTGCGATGTACGCCACGTCCGGCGTCTCGCCCAGGATGACGCGCGTGTACTCGAAGTACAGGTGGACATCGTCCTCGGCCGAGACATAGGTGCGCAGCGTCTGCCAGGGCGGCCAGATCAGGCGACGGTAGACGCGCTGCACATCCTCGATGCTGTGCAGATCTTGCATCAGCTGTCGGGTCGGCTCGTGCCGGGCGCAGTACAGCGTCAGCAGCAAAAGCAGCCCGTAAAGCGGGCGCAGCAAGGAGGGCGACGAGCGCCCAGGCGACAACACCGCGGCACGCTATCAAGTTCGGCAAGCCAGGGTCAACTCCGACGATGACGCCGGCTTTCGCCCCCCTTTTCGGCCTCCGATGGCCAGTCCGTTCGGGGGCCGGGCGCGTGGCCAGGCGTCACCGCGGCGCAGGCCGCTTCTCTGCCTGCCGACAATCGCGTACCCTGGGACGACAACCAGCGAGGGTCGCACCATGGAAAACTCCGTCGATACGTCGGGCACAAACGCGGGGGCGCGGAGCCTTCTAGATCAGCTCAAAGAGATGACCAAGGTCGTCGCCGACACCGGTGACTTCCTGTCGATTGAAAAGTTCCGGCCGCAGGACGCCACGACCAATCCGTCGCTGGTTCAGGCCGCTGCCGCCATGCCCGAGTACGCCGACGTCGTGGAAAGCGCGCTGTCGTACGCCTCGGCCCAGCGCCCGGGGGGCAGCGCCGACGAGATCGCCGCCATTGCGTTAGATCACCTAGCCGTCGAGTTCGGCCTGCGTATTCTACGTATCGTGCCGGGCCGCGTGTCGACCGAGGTCGATGCCCGCCTGTCGTTTGACACCGCCGCCACCATCGATAAAGCCCGCCTGCTCATCGGCAAGTACGAGGCCGCCGGCCAGAGCCGACAGCGCGTGCTGATCAAGATCGCCGCGACCTGGGAGGGCATCCGCGCCGCCGAGGTGCTGGAAAAAGAAGGCATCCACTGCAACCTGACGCTGCTCTTTGGCATCCATCAGGCCATCGCCTGTGCCGAGGCCGGCGTGACCCTGATCTCGCCCTTTGTCGGCCGCATCCTCGACTGGTATCTCAAGCACGAGGGCCGCACCAGCTATCCCTCGGCGGAAGACCCGGGCGTGCGCTCGGTGACGCAGATCTACAACTACTACAAGCACTTCGGCCACCGCACCGAGGTCATGGGCGCGAGCTTCCGCAACATCGGCGAGATCGTCGAGCTGGCCGGCTGCGATCTTCTGACCATCGCACCCAAGCTGCTCAAAGAGCTGGCTGAGACGCAGGCCCCGCTTTCTCGCAAGCTGTCGGCTGAGCACGCGGCTGGCCTGTCGCTGTCGCGCATTCCCTGCGACGAGGCCAGCTTCCGCGCCATGCACGCCCAGAACCAGATGGCCACCGACAAGCTCGCGCAGGGCATCGAGGACTTCAGCAAGGCCATCGTGTCGGTCGAGGCGCTGCTCAAAGGCCGCTTGCAAAAGAGCGCGCAGTCCTAGGATGCGCGCATGAGCCCCGAGCTTCCCGCCCCGCCCGCTCCCGCGACGCCGGCCAGCGCTGCGATCCCGGTCGAGCACGCTCCGACCTTGCTCAAGCTGCAGGCGCCGATCGATGCCTTCCGCCTGTGGCTTAACGAGCACCTGCTGCGCTGGTTCCCCGGCGCGGCATCTTTCTTGTGGGTGCTGCACCTGGTGGTCGCCTGCACGCTGACCATCCTGGGCGCGTGGCTGCTGGGAGGGGTGATTGCGCGGATTGGCGGCTTCGCCGAGCGACGCGGACAGCGCCTGCTGTCGCAGATCCTCAAGTTCAGCGCGCCGACCATCCGCTGGGTGGTGCTGTTCGCGGGCCTCGCCGACACGCTGGAAGACACCTGGCCGGCGGTCAAAGGCCCGCTGCGCTGGCTGGCGGGGGCGCTGTTCATCATCGCCACGGTGATCGGCACGCGCGGCGTTGTGCGCTTGGCGCGGGTCATCCTCGACTCGGTGCTGCGTCCGGTGCT
>DAORCZ010000905.1:0-3781 GCA_035345735.1 Pseudomonadota bacterium
TGGGCGACACGGCCACCCGCCGCGCCAATGTGCAGATCGTCTGCGCCACCAACGCCGCGCTGGACTCGGCCGGCGAGCGCCGCGGGAAGTTCCGCGATGACCTGTGGTATCGGCTGGCCGTCAAAGTGGTCTTGGTCCCACCGCTGCGACAGCGTCGCGAGGACATCCTGGCCTTCCTCAAGAATCGCATGCTGCGCGGCGGGCAGATCCGGGCCAGCGATGCGCTGACTCCCGGCGCGCTGCAGCTAGTGCTGCAGGACCCCTGGCCGGGAAACTTTCGCGACCTCGAAAACTTTGTCGAGCGCCTGCCCCCCCTGGCCCAGCCCCGCAGCCTCGATGAAGCGGTCTGCGCCGGAGCCCTGTCGGAAGGCCGTGGCATGGCGCGTCACGCCGTGAACTCTGGCGCCTTTCGCACAGTGTCGGCCGCGCCGTCGGTGCCCGAGTCGCACTGGGCAGACGTCTGTACCCGCGCCAACCAGGCGTTTGAAGAGGATCACGGCGGCCCACCGACCAACTGGGGACAGATTCAGCTCTACAACGACAAGTATCTCAAGCCGGTGTTCATCGCCACGGCGTGCGGCCTGAGTGAGCTCAACGAGCTCAGTAAGAACGTCAACTACTCTGAGCTGGCGCGACGTCTCAACATTGCTGACGGCACCACGGTCAAGATGCACCTCTCGCGCTACATCGAGCGCTTCCGCAAGCCGGCCCACGTCGCCGAGGCCTAGCCGATGTCGACCACCCCGATGGTCCGGGGAACGCTGATCGCAGCTCGCTTCGAGATCGATCGCTCCGCCGGGCACGGAGGCATGGGTACGGTGTATCGCGCCCACGATACCCACACCGGCCGCCTGGTCGCCCTCAAGATCCTGCATCGGCTGGTCGGGGCGGAAGCGAATGCCAACTACGGCCGCCTGATCATCGAGGCCCAGCTCTTAGCCGACCTTCGGCATGAGAGCATCGTCTCGTACATCGCCCACGGCTTCACACCCTCCGGTCTGCCCTTCCTGGCGATGGAGTGGCTGGAGGGCGAAGATCTGAGCGAGCGACTGCAGCGCGAGCCACTCTCCCTGCACGAAACCGTGCTGCTAGTTCGTGCGGTGGCCGATGCGCTCGCGGTAGCGCATGCGCGCGGCATCATCCACCGGGACATCAAGCCCTCGAACCTGTTCCTGCGGGAGGGTCGGCCGGAGCGAGCAACACTGCTCGACTTTGGCGTCGCACGACAGCGCGAGAGCCTGGACGGCCTGACGCGAACCGGCACGCTGCTCGGCACGCCAGAGTACATGGCCCCCGAGCAGGCGCGCGGAGAGCGTGCACTCACCGCCAGTGCCGACATCTTCTCGTTGGGCTGCGTGCTTTTCCGCTGCCTCACGGGTGCTCCGCCGTTTAGCGGAGCTCATTTGTCGATGCTGCTCGCCAAGCTACTCTCCGACGAGGTACCAGATATCCGGCGGCTGCGTCCGGACCTGCCCCCGGCCCTGGCCGAGCTGAGCATGCGCATGCTCAGCAAGTCTCCCGCGGCTCGGCCCGCCGACGGTACCGCCCTGCTACACGAGCTTGCGCCGCTGCATGCCCTGGCGCTGTCGCAGGAGCGCGGGAGCGTGCCCCCACAAGCGGGAACGCTGCACCTGTTCCGGCAAGATGAGCGCCTGGTGTCGGTGGTCATGAGCAGCCCGCAGGCCCCGGCCAAGACCCCGACCAGCACCGCCGAGATCGGCGATGCCGCCGCTGCGGCGGCGGCTGATCTGCGACTGCAGCGCATCGCTCTTCGCCAGGCCCTGGCCGAGCTGCACTGCCAAGCGGATTTTCTGATTGATGGCAGCATCGTGGCCTTCATCAGCGAGGCCGGTACCGCAGAAGACCTGGCGGTGAAGGCGGTGCGCTGCGCCCAGCTGATCAAGCAGCTCGGCGGCGGATCCTTGGTCGCGGTCGCCACCGGCAATGGTCGCGTGCATCATCAGCGGCCGATTGGCGATGCCATCGATCGCCTCGCGGAGTTTTTCCACACCCTGGATCTCGATGGGGATGCCGCACGTTTCGGGGAGCCCAGGACCATCCTGGTCGACGAGACGACAGCGGGCCTGGTGGCCACCTATTTTTCGTGCGTTCGTCTGCGCAGCGGGCTGTTTTTGCTGGAAGGCCTGAGCCGACAGCACGACGCGCCGCGCCTCCTTCTGGGCCGCCCCACCCCGTACGTCGGTCGCCAGCATGAACTAGCGCTGCTCGCGGCCAGCATGGCGGAGAGCGCCGAGGAATCGATCGCCCGCGTCACGCTGTTCATCGGCGAGGCTGGCTTGGGCAAGACGCGCCTGCGCAGTGAGTTCCTAGAGCGGCAGAGCGTACTTAGCGAGTACGAATCCGTGACGCTGCTCTCGGCGACGGCCACATCCCTGGAAGCCAACCAGCCGTACAGCCTGCTGTGCCACCTGTTGCTCAGCTTGATCGGTGTGTGCCCCGATGAGCCCCCCCAGACGACCGAGGCCCGCCTAAAGGAGCGACTAACCCGCCACGTGGCAGCCCCCTATCGTCGGGAGATCGGGGATGTGCTGGGCCAAGCCTGCCGTCTGCGTCCGGCCGGCCATAGCGATGCCTTTGCCTTGGGTGGTCGTGAGTCTCCGGCCAACGATCCGGTCCACCTGGCGTTTCTTCGCTTCCTGTCGGCGGAGTGCGCCCGCCGCTACGTGCTGTTGGTGCTCGACAACCTACAGTGGGCCGATCCCGCCAGCCTGCGCTTGCTCGACCTGGCGCTGCGCGCGCTGGCCAGCGCGCCGCTGTTTGTGCTGGGGCTGGGACGCCCTGAGCTAAGCCGCCGCTTTCCGCGTCTGTGGAACGAGCACCGGGTGCAAGAGATCCGCCTAAAGCCGCTGAATCGCAGCGAGTGCGGCGAGCTTGTCCAGCACCTCGTGCCCGACAGGGCCAGCGACGATTTGAAGCGCCGAATCTACGAGCTGTCGCTGGGCAATCCCCGCTTTCTGGAAGAGCTGGTCATGAGCATCAGCGAGGGTGAGATCGGCGAGCTGCCCGCCACCTTGCTGGCCATGATGCAAGGGCGCCTGATGACCTTGCCGACCGATGCTCGCTCGCTGCTGCGCGCGGCGAGTCTCTTTTCCGATGACTTCACCCTGGCCGAGCTCTATGAGCTGGTGCGCGGCGATGTCACGCAGGCTGAAGTCGAGCGACTCCTACAGCTGCTGTGCGAGCTGGATCTGCTCGTTCCTGATCGACGATCGCCGGACCCAGCCAAGGGTCGGTATCGCTTTCGCGATGTCATCGTTCGCCAGGCTGCCTACAGCCTGCTCGATCGCGAAGATCGTCGCCAAGGACAGGGGCTCATTGCCGCCCTGCGCAGCAGCGCCAGTCGCGCGCCATCCGGGGAGCGCAGCGGGGCAGCCTAGTAGGAACCACTGCGGCCAGGGTCCTGGGCAACTGCCGGGTTCAGCCATTCTTGCGCCGTGTGGACGCAGGCTGCTGCCCACTGTGATAGCTGCTGCAGCAGGGAGCGCTCCGCGGGCTCAGCCTCCGCTGAGCGTGCCTGCGCTGTGGCCTCCTGCTCGGTATGGCTCGCCACCATATCAAGCAAGCGCAGGAGGAGGATCTCCTGGCTACACGGCCGCGCCACGACCTTCGTGGCCCCGGCGTACAGGCTCAGCTCCAGGATGTGTGGCTTGCGCTGGTTGGTGAGCAGCACCGACTGCACGGACTCCCCGTGCTCGCTTAAACGACGGCAAAGATCGGTGCCGTCGTAGTAGTCCCCGTGCTGCTCGGCCACGATCGTGTG
>DAORCZ010000906.1:0-3774 GCA_035345735.1 Pseudomonadota bacterium
CTTCGACGATCGGCGCCGCGAGATCGAGCAGGTGGTAGCCGGCGCGCGCAAAGAGCGACTGCGGGGGCGGAGCCTCGCTGGGCAGCGGACGTCGTGGGGCCGACAGCGCCGGCAGGAGTGGGCCGTCGACCGCCAGCCCATACTTTGCTCCTTCGCGCTGCCAGTCGGTAAACGCGGTGCGCAGAAAGTCGAGATAGGCCGGATGATGGGTGGCGGAAAGCAGCGTCGGGTCGCAGAGCGGCGCGTAGTGCAGCGTGGCCAAGCCCGAACTGGCAAGCGCAGCGGCGATGCTCTCGATGCGCCCCTCGCTATCGCTGTAGGGCACCTGGCGGCCCCCTTCGACAAGCTCGAACGGCGGGTTGTGGCGGGCGCTATCGACGGGACGAAAGACGGGGAGGGGCCCGCTCGACCTTGATATCAACGCCGGCCCCAGCCCAGACCCAGCGCGACACCCCCGACGCCGCGTTCAAAGCCGCGCTGCAGGATGAGGACGGTCTGCGCCGCCGCTTCTTCGGGACGGATGCCGATGGGGCGGACGTTGGAGATGCAGTTCTTCTCGGCGTTGTCTTGGCCCAGCTTGGGGCCGATGGCGATGTAGACCGACAGCGAGTCACCGGTGCCTAGGCCGGGGCGCTCACCCACCAAGATCACCGAGGCACGGGCGCGTGTCAGCACGCCGATCTCATCGGCGACCCCGATGCGGGCAAAGCGCACGAAGCAGGGCACGCCCAGGCGAAAACCCGCCGCCGAAAGCGCGCGTCCCATGGCCAGCACGGTGCCTTCGCCGTTCTGCACGATGGCGTTGGGCGACAGCCCATCCCCGACGATCAGCTGCACATCCGGGACCGGGCTGCCGGCGGCGGCGATATGCGGAGCGAGTGCTGTCTTGGACGCCTCGCACAGTCGACGACCCGCGTTGGGATACAACAGGTAGTGGTTGCGATCGCGACACTGCGTCTGCAGGGGCAGGAGCTTGAGGCGGGCTGCCCAGTCGGGCGGCACCTCGCTGTGCACGGCATCACGGGCGTCGGCGTGGCCTTCACGTGTGCGCAGATAGTCATCGGTGCGCAGGCGGCAACCCGCCCGACCCATGGCAATGCGCGACGGCGTCTGTGCCACCAGAGCTTCAAGCTGCGTCGAATCCGAGGCGCCGGCGACCGCATGGACGGGGCGAGGCTCGGGCTGGCAACGCTCGATCCCATCGCTGCCCTGGGCAGTAGCGCCTGTCGCCGGGCCGGACAGAGCCCGCAGCACCGCGTTGACCTGCGCCGGCGTGTTTGCTGCACCGGCCCCACCGCCCATCCGCCGTAGGACGGCTTCGACGATCGAATCCACCACCGCATCATCGACAGACTGCCTTTGGCTCATCGGGAACCTCGCGGGGACATCGCAGATGCCGAGCGAGCGGGGACCCGTCCGGAATGGGGGCTGCTGCCGCGCGCTGACCCCGCACCGAAGACCACGCCGCGTACATCCTGGCGCCCCAAGAACAGCGAGGCATCGCCCGCTCGCTCGCTCAGTCGGCCGCCTCGCCAAAGACCCATGCGTTCTAACCAAGCCTCGAACTCGGGTGCGGGTCGCAGGCCGTAGATCTCGCGCAGGGTGGCGTTGTTATGGAACGAGGTCGTCTCGTAATTGAGCATGACGTCGTCGCCGGCCGGGATGCCCATCAAGTAATTCACGCCCGCCGAAGCGAGCAGCATCTCGAGGTTTTCGAGATCGTTCTGGTCGCACTCGGCGTGGTTGGTGTAGCAAGCGTCGCAGCCCATCGACAGGCCACTGAGTTTGCCCATGAAGTGATCTTCCAATCCGGCCCGCGTGATCTGCTTGCCGTCGTGCAGATACTCAGGACCGATGAAACCGACGACGCTGTTGACCAGAAAGGGACGATAGCGACGGGCCAGGCCATAGGCGCGAGCCTCCATCGTCACTTGGTCGGTGCCGTGGTGAGCGTCAGCCGACAGCGCCGTGCCCTGGCCGGTCTCGAAGTACATGACGTTGTCGCCGCGGGCGGTGCCTAGCTCGTGCGTCATCGCCGTCGCTTCATCGAGCAGCGCGATGCTGACGCCGAAGTTGCGGTTCGCGCCTTCCGAACCGGCGATCGATTGGAAGCACAGGTCCAGGGGCGCGCCGCGCTCCATCGCCTGCATCTGAATCGTGATGTGCGACAGCACGCAGTTCTGGGTCGGCACGCCAACCTTGGTCATCAGCGCCTTGGTGCGCGAGAGAATCTCGACCGTCGATTCGACTGTCTCGGTGGACGGGTTGACGCCGATCACCGCGTCGCCGTTGCCGTAGCTCAGGCCATCGAGGATGACCGCCAGGATGCCCTCGACCGAGTCGCGTGGGTGGTTGGGCTGCAGCCGCGACGAGATGCGACCGGGCAGGCCCAGCGTGTTGTTGCAGTGCACGACGACGCGGATCTTTCGCGCCGCCACCACCAGATCCATGTTCGACATGATCTTGGCCACGCCGGCGATCATCTCGGGCGTCAGGCCGGGCGACACCGCGAGCATGTCATCGCCAGTCGTGCGCGAGTCGAGCAGCCACTCGCGGACCTGCGACAGCGACATGCCCGCGAGGCGTCGACGAGCTCGATGATCGCAGCTGTCCTGAAACAGGCGCGTCAGCTCATCCGCTTCGTAAGGCACGCTGGGGGATTCGTACAGGTCGTCGAGGGTTAGCTGCGATAGCACGCGCTTGGCCGCGACTCGTTCGCGATCGCTCTCGGCGCAGAGCCCGGCCTGCACATCGCCCGAGCGCAGGTCATTGGCTTTGTTCATGACCTCTTTGATCGACGAGAAATGAAAGAAACGGCCGAACACGCAGGCGCTGAGACGAGAGCCCATGGCCCCCGATGGATACCGCGAACCGGCGGCGAGAGGAAAGAGCGATTGTGCAGTCGCTGACACAATCTGCCGGCGCTCTCCGCGCGGCCTACGTCTCGACCCATCGCCCGCGTTGTTGACCGCGTCGTTGCTCGCGTTGTGACCCGAACGATCGGCCAAGCCATCGGCAGATCACGATGGAGGAGGGCCCAAGACCACCTCGGGCGCGGCGGGTACGCTGGGCAGCGGCCTTCCGCATATCGGCAAGTGGCGAAGCGGTTGCTCGTCGCTCGCCGTGCTTGATAGGGTGTCCGCCTTGCCCAGCGACGCGCCCAACCCCAGTGTTGACCCCAGCGTGTGCTGTCCCGCCGCAAATCAGGCGCTGGACATGCGACCCGTCGAAGGCCCGGTCGCCGATCGCGAGCTGGCGCTCCTGGCGAAGGCGATTGGCCATCCGGCTCGCGTCAAGATCCTGCGCCTTTTGGCCCGCTACGAAGGCTGTGTCTGTAGCCAGATCGTGGAGGGCTTGGATCTTGCGCAATCGACGGTCTCGCAGCACCTCAAGGTGCTCAAGGCCGCAGGACTGATCCGCGGCGAGATCGACGGTCCGCGCGTCTGCTACTGCATCGAACCCAGCACGCTGCGGCGCCTGCGAGCCCTCGTGGTTTCGCTCTAGCGAGCCGCGCTTTCTTCCTACCTGCCGGGGCGGTGGCGGTGCTAGGGTCGCGCCATGTCTACCCCCCCTTTGAAGGTTCGTTCCGACGGGCGCGCGGCCGATGAGCTGCGCCCGACGACGCTGGAAATCGACTACATCAAGGCCCCGCTGGCCAGTGCCCTGATTCGCAGCGGCAGCACCTGGGTGCTGTGCACGGCATCGCTCGACGAGTCGCAGCCGCCGTTTCTGCGCGCCCAAAAGAGTCTCTCGGGCTGGGTCACAGCCGAGTAC
>DAORCZ010000907.1:0-3767 GCA_035345735.1 Pseudomonadota bacterium
GCGGAGGCGAGCTGGCGGTTCGTCAGGCGGCCTTGGATACCCCGACGCCCAGTCCGTTGCTGCTGCGTCTGCTGCCGAGCCAGGGGCCGGATGGCGCGCGGCGAGTCGATGCCACCCCAACGGATCTGCCGGGCCTGACCAACGCCAAGTCGGTGGCTGCTGCCGACTACCTGGATGACAGCGGACAGCGCGTCGCCTCGCTGCTTCTGGTCGAGACGCAGGGCGAGGTGTACGAGCACTCGAAGATGCTGTGCGATCGGGCCGGGGGCAGCGTGCTGGATCGCGTCGATGAGCAGGGCATGGCCCCAAGCGGCGCCTTCCTGCGCACGCTGCTGCGCGATGAGCGACGTCACTCCGGCGAGTCGGCGGTGGAGTTCAAAGCCTACGAACAGGCGGATGGATCGTTCCGCATCTACGCGAGCTGGCTGCCCGAGCTGTATCCGCGGCCGAGCGCGGGCCAGCGCGTGGTCAATGTCCAGGCCTGGTCGAAGCGTCCCGGGTACGAGCTGGCCCTGGCCACTGATGTCGTGGCGCAGAGCGGCGCCGCCTTCCCGGCCCAGGTTCAGACTCCGAGCAGCTACTTCAGCTGGGCCCGCACCCTGGGCGGACAGCTGGAAGGCTGGGTGCAGACCAGCGACCCCGGCGAGCTGAGCCTGCGCACCACGCGCCTTCTGCCCAACGGTCAGCAGACCAGCGAGCAGGCTCCGCTGCGCATGCAGGCGCTGACTGCGCGCTACGCCCCGTTTGCCGATGTCACGCTGGAGCTGGTGGACAGCGCGGGCCAGACGCTGGATCGCATCTGGCTATCGGATGGGGCGTGGGCGCGACTCGACGATGGGCTGTGGGGCGGCCGGACGCAGATGCGGACCTTTTCCACGCAGGACTGCGGCGCCAATACCCAGCCGGTTGCGGACGGTGATCTGCACCTGTCGGGCTGCGCCGCGCTCAGCGCCACGGTCGGTGAGTTCGCTGGGGTGGCCCGCCACCTGGGAGGCGGCTTTGCTCCGCTTGACCTATCGAGCTACCAGGCGATCTCGTTCGTCATGACCAGCAGTCAGCCGCTGCGCCTGTGTCTGGAGTCGCCCAGCAACGCCGCCGCCGCTCAGCCCTGCGTCGATCTGCCGCCCGCCGCTGCCGCGACAACGGTGCAGATTCCGCTCAGCAGCTTCGCCCAGGCCGAGTCCTGTGCCCCCGCCTGGCCGAGCGCGCTAGAGACCGTCACCTTCGTCAGCCGCACCACCGGCCCGGTCGAGATGACGATCAGCGATCTGCGCTTCCTGCTCAGCAGTGAGCACGCCTCGTCCGTCCTGCCCTGCACGCCAGCCGGACCGCGCAGCCCCGGCGCGGGCTGTTCCTTCCAGCCGCTGCCCACTCCGACGACCGGCCCGTGGGCGAGCCTCCTTACCTGCCTGGTCCTGCTCTGGGTGGCGGCCAATCGCCGAGACCGTGAGTAAGGGGCGGGCCTAGGCGACGGCAGCGGTGTCGTCACCGCTGTCACTGCCGTGCGCTGCTGGCGTCAATGTGCGCATCGACGAGCGCTTGCAGGGTATGGGCAGTGAGCGGCTTCTCGACCCAGTGACGGCCGCAGGTCCTCAGAAAATTCTCGACCTGCGCGCTCGATGCCCCCCCGGTCAT
This sequence comes from Pseudomonadota bacterium, assembly GCA_035345735.1. Taxonomy (GTDB): domain Bacteria; phylum Myxococcota_A; class Polyangia; order Palsa-1104; family JAEUJZ01; genus JAEUJZ01. Next base: position 1,636 of record DAORCZ010000907.1, read on the forward strand.
AAAGACAAAGCGGCTGGCTTGCGCCGGATCGATGCGCTCTGTCGCCTGGTAGAGCTCGATGCCGGTCATCTGCGGAATCATGACGTCGCAGAGGATGAGGTCGAAGCGCTCACCCTGCTGGAGCATCGCCAGCGCGCGCGGCGACTCGCTGACTGCAACGGCGTCGTGCGACCGCGAGATAATCAACTTGGCGATGTTGCCGATCGCGACCTCATCATCGACGAACAGTACACGCCCGCGCCGCTTGGCGGAGACCGGAGGCCGTGCCCCCGAAGCGATAGCAGCGACGGAGGCCGGCGGCGGGTTCTCCTGCTTCTGCGGTGGAGCCGGCGGCAGCTTGACGCAGAACTCCGTCCCTCGCCCGACCTCGGTCTGAACCGAGATTTCGCCCCCGAGTGAGCTTACGAGCCGCTGGCAGATCGACAACCCCAGGCCCGTCCCTTCGCCGGGAGGCTTGGTGGTGAAGAATGGCGAAAACAAACGATCGCGAATCTCTGGCGGCATTCCCGACCCGGTGTCTGAGATGCAGATATGCACGCGCTGATCGGCGCCAAGCGTGGTCGTAATGCGGATGGCGTTGCCCTCGGCGTTTCCCGCAGGAATGGCCTGCGCAGCGTTCACAAGGAGGTTCAGAAACACCTGGCCAAGCCGAGACTCGTCGGCCATGACCTGGGGCACGCCGCTGTATTGGCGCACCAGGCGCGCGCGATGGCGGATCTCGTGCTCGGCGAGGCGGATGGTCAACTCCATCACCGCTTCCACGTCCACGAGCTTCCGCTTGTCGTCTTCTACGCGGGAAAACAGTCGCAGATCGCGCACGATTCGCCGCACGCGCTCGGCCGCCACCCGTGCATGGCTGAGCTGCTCGCTCAGCTCGGCCGAGACCAGGCGAGGGACGTTGAGCCCCTGGAGGGCGTGCTCTACCAGCTCGATGTTTAAGATCACAACGCTGAGGGGATTGTTGATCTCGTGCGCGACCCCAGCGGCGAGAGTTCCGACCGATGCCAGGCGCTCAGCCGCCAGGAGCTGTTTCTCTGCAGCCTTCTGCGCCGTGATATCGCGGCAGATGAGAACCAGGCCGACAATCTGCGCGCCGTCGCTCACTGGGCCGACGTGATAGAAGTAGATGCCGATAGCCCCGGCGCTGTCGCGCGGCCCCGGTCCCTCCCACATGCTGCGCTGCCCGGTTGAGATGACCGCGTTGAAGAGGCGTTGGAGGGGCTCGCGCTGCTCGGGAGGCTGCAGCGACAGCCAGTCCGCGCCGATCAGCTCCTCCTTGGGGATGCCCAGCCACGACATGTTGCAGAAGACGACGCGCCCCTCGCGATCGAGAAAGGCGATCAGCTCGGGCGCGTTGTGCAAGATGGCACCGAGCAGCCCGGCCTGCTGGTTGGCGGCAAGCTCACTGCTCACCAGCGCCCGCTGCGCCTCGCGAAGCAGGTACGTCTGCCCCACCGGATCGACGATCGAGTCAATACGGTCCGCCATCGCCGCCCTGAGCTCTGACTCCGCCCGGGCGAGCTGCTCGATGAGGCGCCTGATCTCGAGCCAATCAACGCCAGTCAGCCTTCCTGAACCGTCGATGATCAATCGTCCTCCGTTGTCGTACCGCCTAGTGCCTGTACTACGACGTTCGTGGCGCTGAGGTCGCCGATGATGGTCACAACCGGCTCAGGCGACAGCTTGACCAGGGTTGGGGTTACCAGAATGCCGTCGCGCAGTGCCCGCTTGGGCTCGCGCAGAACGTCGATAAGCTCCAGCCGCCGCGTATCGACGTTCTGCTGCCTGCAGATCGCGAGGATGTTCTTCAGCGCCAGGGCAGAGTTTGGGGCCCCGCCAGCGAAATACAGCCGAAGCTGGGATAGGGCGAGCGGCTGCCCCTTTGACTTCGTAGTTGCCATCGCGTTACCGCCTCTCTCGCACCTTGCGCGGGCGTGCCTCTTTCGGCGCCGGTAAGCTGTCCGAATCGCCACCGCGGCGGCGCAGGGTCTCATCGCGATACAGAGAGAGGCGATCTTGCCGCGCGCTCTCGTCCTGAACCGCGGACGCGAGATCGTGCTCGGCCAGCTCAATTTCGCGCTGCAGGCTCTCCCGCCGCGACAGCAGCTCGGTGCGGGTGCGCTCGATCTCGA
>DAORCZ010000908.1:0-3766 GCA_035345735.1 Pseudomonadota bacterium
TTCGACGGGTATTCAGCCTTCACGCCGTTTTCCTATTCGAACGTCAGCGACTTCCGCTACTCGTCGCTCTCGAACACTCATGATGTGAACGCCCGCTACGTCGGCAAGCTGCTGGATCGCAAGCTGCAGATCGACGTGATGTATGGCTATCACTATCAGGACTACGATCAGCGACCGCAGACCGCCGACAAGCCGACCTACCTGTACTACGCAGATGCTTCCGACCCGTATTCGCTGGCCGACTTCGAGCCGATTGGCGAGTGTCAGCGCTCGGCGAGTGGGTTTAATCCCTGCCCGGTAGCGATTTATCGTCGCTACGGCTTCGGCCGATACGACCGTCAGCTGTTGCAGCGGCATCAGGTGCTGGCGGCGGCGACGGCCTATCTCAACTTTTTGGGCTCGCACGCAGTCAAGGTCGGCTTTGACTTCGAGCACCTGCGCTCCGATCACACGCGGACCTATAGCGGCAGCGATATCGACCCCAACGACCCCAGCACCTGGTCGGATCCGACGCGTGGCCATCGTTACTTTCAGACCTCGGACGACGGCTCGCAGCTCAAGATCTTTGCCGAGTACGGGACGCGCGATGCCAACGGCAATATCGTGCGCCTCAACAACTTCCGTGCCGAAACGTTCACCAACAACTACTCGACGTACCTGCGCGATAGCTGGAACGTGTCGGTCGTCCCGGGCCTGGTAATCAATGCCGGCTTGCGCTGGGAAGTGCAGCAGATCTTCGGGGCCGATGGCTCGGAGCGCATCCTGATTCCCGACAACGTTGCGCCGCGTCTCGGCGCCGTCTGGGACTTTACGCGCAAGGGCCTTGGCAAGCTGTACGCCAACTACGGCCGCTTCTATCAGTCGGTGCCGCTGACCATTAACGATCGTCAGTTCAGTGGTGAAGGCATCATCACCGGCCTGGAGACCAGCGACTGTCCGCGTGGCGCACTACAGCCTAGTGGTCGCCTGTTGCCGTATGCCGGTCGCCTACCTGGCGCGCCGTGCAGTGTGGCGACCTCGATCTACGATCTCAACGCCGGCACTTACGGCAATGTCATGCCGGGCCTCAAGGGCCAGTACCTCGACGAGGTTGTCGCGGGGATCAACTACGATGTCGGCTGGGATGTGGTGCTCGGGCTGGGCTACATCTACCGCGACCTCGGCAACATCATTGAAGACATGTCCGCCGACGGCGGGAACAACTACCTCATCGCCAACCCGGGTGTGCGCGCCGATCCGGCTCGCATTACCGAGCTAGAGAACGAGGTCAACCGCCTGCGTACCTCCGGCGCCAGTCAGCTTGAGGTCAGCCGGGCGCAGTCGCGGCTCGATTCCTATCGCTCGCTGGGGCGGCTGTTCCCGAAGGCGACGCGCACGTACCACGCGCTGGTCTTGTCGTTGAACAAGCGCCTCGCCAACCGGGTGAGCCTGATCGCCAACTACACGTTCTCGCGCACCATCGGCAACTACCCGGGGACCTACGACGCCACGACCGATGACAACTCGCCGAACTTCTCGGCGGCATATGACTTGGTCGACGCGCAGGACAACAAGAACGGCCCCCTGCCCACCGATCGGCCGCACAACTTCAAGTTCCTGGGAACCTACTCGCAGCCCCTGCCGGGCGGCGGCAAGCTCGACTTCGGTCTGACGTTCAGCATGTACTCGGGACGGCCGATCAATGTGCTCGGAGCACACCCCATCTACGGCAGCGGCAACATCTTCCTGTTGCCGCGGGGATCGGGCGGGCGCACGCCGACCATCACGCAGTTCGATGCGCATATCGGCTATGACCAGCCGCTGCCCAAGAGCCTTAGCCTGTCGGTGTTCGTCGATGTCATCAATCTGTTCAATCAGCGCGAAGTGGCGAGCGTCGATGACGACTACACCTACTCGCTGGTCGCGCCGATTCGCGGGGGTGGGCCGCAGGATCTGCTGCGTCTCCGCACCGTCAGCGGCGAGCTAGCCGTGGTCAACAGCAACTTCGGCCAGCCGATTGCCTATCAGGCGCCGCTTTACATGCGCTTTGGCGCGCGGCTGGCGTTCTAGTCGGTTCGCTGGAGTGGGGGGAGCAGGTGAGCGCTGGCGAAAGGGCAGGGCGAGATGGCCCTGCGAGGCGGAGCGGCTATTAGCGACGTAGCTCCGAGACCTTGTGGGCCTCCGCATCGAGCTTGAGCTTCTCGGGCAGGTGCATAAGGAACGCTTCCTTGGGCACCATGATCGTCGCTTCCTTGCGCTCGCGCTTCTGCGCCATGACCGGGCGGTCGGTGGCGCCGCCGGGCAGGGCCGAGGCTTGGAAGAACGTGGATAGCTCGGGGGCCACAGCTTGGCCGGGACGGTTGTTCTCGGCTTGCCGACCGATCAGTCGCTCGACGAGCTGATCGGTTGCGCCGCGCTGGTACGAGTGCGGCTTCTGCACGTAGCGGATGCCGATCGACTCCAGCCATTTGACGGGCGGATCGCCGCCGATCAGCACGAACGCGTTCTGTACCGGCACCGGCCGCATGCGCCCATCGGCAAGCTTGAGGGTTGCGCCCTGCTTGTTGAACTCCGACACGTTCGATCCAAAGAGCACGAGCACGCGCTGCTGCTGTTCCGCGAGATCCAGATCCTGTCGGTTCTTCGCCTTGACGCGGTTGAAGGCCTTGCCGCGGTAGCTGAGCAGCACCTTGTTGCGTAGCTCAGGGGTCGACAGAGCAATCGCTGCCTCGACCGCGCTATCGCCACCACCAACGACCAGGATGGTGCGGCCGGTGTACTTATCGGGATCATCGAGCAGCGGCTGGACGAGGTCACTGTCTTCGCCGGGCACGTTCAGGCGGCGCGGCTTACCGCGCGTGCCGATCGCCACCAGCACACGCTGAGCGCGGTAATTCCCCTTGTCAGTCTTGATGACAAAGCTTGCTTGGTCGCGCTTGATGTCCTCGACGACCTCTTTCATCTTGAGGTTGAGCTCGACCTCCGACAGCAGACGGTTCCACTCCATGATCGCCTGCTCTTTGGTCGAGTCCCAGACGGGCAGCAGGCCGACGCAGCGGACGTCGTAGGGCTCGGCCATGACCTTCTTGCCCTTGGGATAGCGGGCGATGGTCGAGGCGACGAAGGCATCCTTTTCGATGACGACGTACGACAGCTTTCGCTGCACGCAGGACAGAGCCGCCGACAGACCTGCTGGGCCACTGCCGACGATGATCACGTCGTAGCAGGTCAGCTGCGGCGTATTCATGCCGGCCAGAGCCCCTGGGCGCAGACCCGAGCGCAGCGCGTGCTCAATGACGGCGCGACCAAGGTTGATGGCGTTTTTGACCAGCGGCTTGCCCGCTGCTTCACCCAGCAGGTACAGGCCGGGCGTGGCGTTCGATTGGTAGTAGTCGTCGAGATCAGGCACCAGCAGCGGCGGCGGCTCGCTGCCTTCGTGGTGCATGACCAGGGCCGTCGTCGGGCAGACGTTGGCACACTGCTCACACTGTATGCAGTCGCCGAAACGGGCAACCCGGCTCTTGTTCTTCTGAAGCTCTAGAACATCGGTCGGGCAGACCGTGACGCAGGCATCGCAGCCGGTGCAGCGGTCGTCGTTGATCGAGTGGATCAGCAGACGCACTTTCTTCTGCGGCCCAGTGTCCTTCTTGCGGCCGGAGGTAAGGACCTTGAACAAGATGACGAGCGCCAGTGCTCCACCGGCGATGAGGGGACCAATAATGACCGGATCCATAAGCCGGTAGTGTATCGCGAATTGCTAAGGGAGCGGCGGGGGAACTAGGGCGGG
>DAORCZ010000909.1:0-3760 GCA_035345735.1 Pseudomonadota bacterium
CCCCGCCGAGCCAGCGCATGAGCATGGTCTCGGTCTGGTCATCGCGGGTGTGCGCGACGCACAGATAGGGGATGTCGAGCTCACGGGCCAGCGTCGTGAGCGCGCGATAGCGGGCGACCCGTGCCTGGGCTTGCAGCGATGCCCCAGCGGGAACTGTGACGCGCAGCATCGTGCCAGCCACCCCAAAGCGAGCCGCGCAGGCGAGCACGCTGTCCGCTTCGTCGAGCGCGCTGGTTCGAAGCCCGTGATCGACGCAGGCGACGTGAAGTGGGCGGCCAAGCGCTGGCTGCAGCACCGCCAGACCAACGAGCAGAGCCGTCGAGTCCGGGCCCCCTGAGCAGGCGATCAAGAGCGGCCGGCCATCATCAGGCAATGGGCGCAGCGCTCGTCGCAGCACGCGCACCACATCGGTGCGCAAGAGCTGCGAGATGAGACTGCGGCTCAGGCCCGACGAGTCTATTTCTGGCGCAGGCTGCAAGGTCGGCACAGCGCGACGCTACCCCGACGCAGCCCGGGCGACAATGGCCTTGCGCCTCAGCCTGCCCGGCCGCTCGCCGCTGCCGTTCTTGCCCTCGCTGGGCGCTTCGTGGCAAGGTCGCATGCAAGAGGAACACGTCTATGGATCTGCAACTTACGGACGAGCAGCAGATGGCGCAGAAGGTGGCCGCCGAGTTCGCCAAGAACGAGGTGCTGCCGAAAGCCGCCGAGATTGATCGCGAGCACCGCCATCCCCGCGAGCTGGTCGCCCGCATGGGCGAGCTGGGCTTTATGGGCATCGCCATCCCCGAAGAGTTCGGCGGGGCTGGCCTGGATACCGTCTCGTACGCGCTGGTGTTGGAAGAGATCTCGCGCGCCTGTGCATCGACGGGCGTCATCATGAGCGTCAACAACTCGCTGGTCTGCGACCCGATCAACAAGTTCGGGACGGAAGAACAGAAGCGAACCTGGCTGACGCCGCTGGCTCAGGGACGGCTGCTGGGCTGCTTTGCGCTGAGTGAGCCGGAGGCTGGCTCTGATGCGGCGGCACAGAAGACGATCGCCCGCCCAGCCCAGGGACCCGACGGCGAAGGCTTCATCATCAACGGCGTAAAAAACTGGATCACCAACGGCCCGGTCGCCGACGTCTGCGTGCTGATCTGCATGTCGGATCCACCGGGGCGCGACCAGGGACATAAGGCGATTACCGCCTTTATCCTGCCGATGAACACGCCGGGGGTGCGAACCGGGCCGCCCGACAAGAAGCTCGGCATCCGGGGTTCGCAGTCGTGCCAGATCTTCCTCGACGATGTCTTCCTGCCGAAGAGCCAGCTGCTCGGCGAAGTGGGTCAGGGATTCAAGGTTGCGATGACCACGCTCGACGGCGGGCGTATCGGCATCGCCTCCCAGGCTTTGGGCATTGGTCGTGCCGCCTATGAGGATGCCGGCCGCTATGCCCTTGAGCGCAAGACCTTCGGCCAGCCCATTGCCAATCACCAGTCGATCCAGTGGAAGCTCGCCGATATGGCCACTGAGCTCGACGCTGCCCGTCTGCTGACCCTGCGCGCTGCGACGCTCAAGGACCGCGGCATTCGCCACAGCAAAGAGGCGGCGATGGCCAAGCTCTTCGCCTCGGAAGTCGCGAATCGTGCGGCGAAAGAGGGCGTGCAGATCTTCGGCGGCAATGGCTACGTCGAGGACTTTCCTGCTGAGCGCCACTATCGCGATGCCAAGATCACCGAGATCTACGAAGGCACGAGCGAGATCCAGCGGCTGGTCATTGCGGGCGCAATCCTGAAAGAATAGGAGGCGACGCATCCTGCGATTCGCTTCCGCACTAGGCCCTGGGCCAAGGAGACCCCCATGCGCACAGTACAAATTCGAGCCCTGCAGCTGCCAGCCGGAGCGCTTGTAGCGACGCTGTTTCTGGCGTTCGGCTGTTCTGAGGCGCCCAAGACGGTCAAGCCCTCGCCCAAGCCCTACGTCAAGCCCGACACGCCGGCTTACGAGACGCCTACCGTCGAAAATACCGAGGAACGGGCCGCGGAAGTGCGCAAGGTCTGTACGCGCAAAGCCCAGACCAGCCCCGATATCTCACGCTGCTGGATGCAGGAATCCGAGCGCAATGGCGGCAAGAAGTTCGAGGCCGAGATCCGCATCATGATGCTGGTCGGCCCCGACGGTCAGGCGCAGGAAGCCAACGTCCTCAACGGCGGCGAACGCAAGGACCTTGAAGGCTGCGTACTGGAGGCCGTCAAAGGCTGGTCGTATCCCACGGGGCAGACCGTGACTCCCGTGCAGTGCAATTTCTTCCTGCGCCCGATCATGTAGGGCGGAGGGGCGAGCAAGATGAAGCGTGCGTATGTCGTCGGAGCCGCGGCTTGGCTATTGAGCGCCAGCCTTGCGTCTTCGGCGTGGAGCAAGAAGAAGCCTAAGGCCGAGCCCCCGCCGCCCGTCGCGGCGGAGATGCAGGTCGAGGGGACGGTGGGCGAGCTAGATGATGGTGCGGTGCAGCGCGTGCTGCAGGCCAACCACGGGGCGATGCGGCGCTGCTATGACGAGCAGGCCGGTCGCTTGCACTACGTCGGTGGGCACCTCGAGCTGAAAGTCCGCGTGCTGCCCAGCGGTCAGCCGAAGTGTGTCGCCATCGTCGATTCCAACGTCGGCAACACCGAGATCGAGCAGTGCGTTGTCGGGGTCCTGGAAAAGACGCGCTTTCCCGCACCCAAAGGCGGCGAAGGCGAGCTGACCTGCCCCATCGACTTCGCGGCCCGCACGCCCACCAGTAGCTGGCCGGGCGAGCGCATCGCCAGCGTCATCGGCAAGAAAAAGTCCGCCATCGCCGGTTGTCGGGGCAAGCCGGGCACCGCGGCCCTCAAAGCGCTGCGACTGACGCTGTACGTCGGACCCGGTGGCAGCGCGACCTCGGCCGGCTTTTCGGCGGACGAGCCCCAGGACAAAAAGCTCAGCCAGTGCGTTGCCGATCGGCTGCTGGCGCTGCACTACGACGACCCGCTGGGGCAGATGGTCAAGGTCTCGTTTTCGTTCGCGGATCTGTTTGCAAACGGCAAATGAACTTCGAACTCACGGAAGAACAGCAGCTCATCGTCAAGACGGCGCGCGAGTTCGCGATGTCCACCCTCGCGCCGCGGGCGGGGGCGCGTGATCGTCTCAACATCTTTCCCGAGCCCGAGCTGAAGCAGCTTGCCGAGCTTGGCCTGCTGGGCGTCAACGTGCCCGAGTCGCTGGGCGGCGTGCAGGCCGGCACCGTCGCCTACGCCTTGGCGCTGACTGAGATCGCCGCCGCCGATGCCTCGGTTGCCGTGGCGATGGCCGTCACCAATATGGTGGCTGAGCTGATCTGCACGTTCGGCAGCGATGAACAGAAAGCGCAGTTTGTGCCCAAGCTGTGCTCTGGCGAGGCGCAGTGCGGCGCCTTTGGCTTGTCCGAGCCGCACTCGGGCTCAGACGCCGGCGCGATGCGCACCACGGCCACCGCCACAAGCGATGGCTATCGCCTAGACGGCAGCAAGCTGTGGATCACCTCGGGAGACCGCGCGGGCGTGCTGATTATCTGGGCCCGCACCGATGGTGGAGCTGGATTGCGGCCAGGCGGCAAGCCAGCGAGCGGCATCAGTGCCTTCATTGTCCCCGGCGGAACTCCGGGACTCTCAGCTGGCCAGCCTGAGCACAAGCTGGGCCTGCACGGCTCGACGACCGTGCCGCTGACCCTGGAAGGCTGCTGTGTGCCCAAGAGTGCGCTCCTGGGGCGGGTTGGCGATGG
>DAORCZ010000910.1:0-3756 GCA_035345735.1 Pseudomonadota bacterium
CCGCCTTCGCGGCTCCCAGCGGTCCACAGGTTCTTGCCGATGTGGCTCTCGTCATACGCCAGGAAGTCGATGCCAAGCTGTTCCCAGAAGATGCCGGGATCGGGATCTTGGCCGACGGGCGGAACCGCCCACTTCGCTGCAAACCCTTCTTCGCGTTCTTCGAGGATCGCTTCCTTGCGCTCAGTGCCGGCCATGCCGCGAAGCTGCTTTCGCAGGCGCTCTAGCTCGGCCTCTTGCTCGTCATCGAGCTTGCCGGCCTTCGCCTTCTTCTCTAGGGACTCGATCCGCCGCTCCGTCTCGCGGACCTTGAGCACCAGCTCGCGCTGGACCGCCGGAACCGAGCGCACAATCTGCAAGATCGCTGGCAGATCGAGCTGCGTCCGCGGCAGCGCCGAGTACGTCACGATCACGAGGTCGTATAGGCCCGCCTGAAAGCGCTGCCACTTCGCCGCTCGTTGGGCGGGCGTGTCCGGCTCACTGACCAGCTCGCCCCGCTTCGCGCCCCGCTGCATCACCTTGGCGCGAGCGCCGATGATCGCGAAGCGAAAGTCGGGCAGCACCCGCTCGATCTCGCGTGCCCAGTTGAAGACCAGGCTATTCGGCGCCGCGATGACGACCCGACGCGCGAGACCTTGCTGCTTGGCCAGCGCTACTGCACCGAGCAGCGTGCGCGTCTTGCCGAGTCCGACATCGAAGAAGCAGCCACCGCCGCGGTTCTCGACGAGCCGGCGCACCGCTGAGTTCTGATACGGCCACAGTGGATACTCGGGATTCCAGCGCGCGATGGCGACGGGCTCGGGGCTGTACTCGGGCGTCACCCAGCCGCGGAAGATGCGGTTGTGCGCCTCTGCGACGGTGGCCTGATGTTCGGGAAAGTCTTCGATCCAGGTCGCGAAGTGCTCTTTGAACTTTGCCGCGATCGCCGTGCGCTTGTCCTCCAAGTTTTCGTCACGACTCGCCGACGGCTTGAAGTACGCCATGTCGTGATTGAGGTAGCCGAGCACCAAGCGGATCGAGTCCGAGTGATGTGCGAGGTCCAGATACGGAACGCCCGAGAGCGTCAGGAACGCGCCCTCGCGTTCGAGCGCATAGCCACCACGAGATCGGGTCACTTCATTGACCCATGCCTCGACCACCTTCTGCGGCAGCCAGCCCAGGCGCGGCTCGACGTTGATCTCGGCAAAGGTCGAGGGCTTGATGGTGGCCAGAAGCTGGCTGGCCTGCACCGCGGCGACCGCATCCCCGGCCTGTGCTCGCTCGCGGGCGCGGTCGTACTTAGGCCACAGGTTGCCCGAGTAGTAGTGCTCTTTCGGCAGAAGCGGCGACGTGCCGCCGGGGTCTTCACACCAGCCCGCGTTGTGCAGCTCGGTCAGAGCCGCCTCACGACTGAGGTTGCCGCCCAGTGCATGCTGCTTCTGCACGACCTCATCGATCGAAAGGGATCGTGACTGTCGCCACAGCCAGTGCGCTAGCGCGGGAATGTCGTCCACGCCGTCGAGATAGCGTTCTTCGTACTGCGGCGGGGACGCCAGCTCAGGGATCAGCGACCCGCTTGCAAAGACGTTGCTCAGCGTCACCAGCTCCGTGGCGGACTTCGCGTACTTCAGATCCTCGCGGCGCTGCTCTGGGGACTGCGCAAACCAAGCCGACAGATCGCGGTGGAGCTCGGGATGCGCCGATGCCGCCTGCGCGATCGAGGCCGAGTCCCCACGCGATAGCAGGGAGAGGTAGGCATTGGCTCGATGTGCAAGCGCAGCCGCATGCGCTGCGTGCTCGGGGAGGACCACAGGCTTCCGCTTCTCGGATTTCTTCAGCGGTGTGACGTTGCAGTCGCGGCACTGGTCCCGCTCAACCAGCGTTGGCAACCCCGTGAACGCACCGCGCACCTGATAGCCCCAGCGCGGCGCGCGTTCTTGCTCGTCATCATCGCCTTGCTGGCCGACCTCACGGCCCAGCACATGCTGCGGCGTGATCGCGAAGTAGCGACCTTCCAAGATGTAGCGGTCCGCTTCCAGCACTGCGGGGATCGACCCGCCACGGCTGCGCAGGAACACCACATCAGTTACGAGCAGCGCGCCTGGAAACAGGCTCTTTCCCTCGTCTGTCTCCGACGGAAGGCGATACGCCCCCATGAAGTGCGCGCGCAGCAGAACGCGCTCGCGCAGAGCTTGAAGCGAGGGCCCCGTGCCCGACACAAAGCCCGAGGGGATCAGAAACACACCGATGCCGCCGGGCCGCAAAAAGTCGATCGCGCGACGAATTTGATAGGCGTAGGCGCGCGTCTCGCCATAGCCCTTGTCGCGATCGATGCTGGCGTAGCGCCCTCGCGCGCCATAGGGCGGGTTGCACACCACCAGATCGAAGACGCCAAACAGGTGCTTGTTGTCCTGCACCCACTGCTCGAACGGCGCATGCACCAAGGTGATGTCCGGTCGCAGCGCCGACAGCAGACTCGCACTCACCTTGCTCAGCTCGATCGCCGTCCACTTGATCTGCGGCCACACCGCGCGATCGAAGGCGTGGACAAAGCGCCCGATGCCCGCGCTCGGCTCCAGCGCGATGATGTGACCCTCGGACTGCGCCAACTCTGTTTGATAGGGCAGCAGCGTCTGCGCGATGGCGTTCGCGACCCGCTCGGGCGTGTAGTACTCGTGAATCAGCGCCTTGTTCTCGGGCACCATGCCCGATGGAAGCTGCTTCGCCACTCGCTTGATCGACAGCCCACCCCAGCCGGTGTAGCGGCGCAGCTTTTCGCGGTCGGCCTCATCCCAGCTCGCCTTCGAGGTCAGGATCTGGATGGCCTCGACATTCGCGGCCGTGCGCTCCTTTTCGCCGCGCAGCTCATAGCTCCCTCCTGCGCTGGATGCAGACTCGGCGACGTTCGCTGGAACAGAGACGTGCAGCGCTGCCCCGGCCCTCTGTTCCCGGCTCAGCTCGGCGCCGATCGAGATCAAGAGCGCGCGATTGCGATCAAACCACGCGACTTCCTCCGGCTTGAGCCGCGCGATCGTCTCGCGAAGCTGACCATGTGCCACCTGCGATCTGCCTTGGTCGGTGCCTCCCTGAATGCTCGGCAGGCGGCTCAAGATTTTCTGCAGTCCGTCAGAAAAGACACGGAGCCGGTGCTGGTTTTGTTGAAACCAACCCGTCAGATCAAAACCGCGCTCGCGAGCCTTGGCCTCGATGTCCTGCCGCACGATGTCGAGCGCAGTCATGACGGCTTGTCCTCTGCGCTGGCCTGGGCAAAGAGGTTCGCGAGCTCTTCCGCTTCAGACTCACTGAGCGCAGCCTTCGCGGGTTCCGCTGCTGTCGGGGGCGATGCAGCCTTCGGCTTCCGGCCCCGCTTCGGCTTGTCCGCAGCTGGAGAAGTCGCAACCGACGCAGCTGGCGCGGCTGCGTTCGTGGTCGCAGCAACCGATGGAGGGGCAGCCGGAACAACGGTCACAACCGGCGCAGCGGCGGGTGGCTCGGTCTTGCACTTGCAGTCGGCTGGACGCGCCTCTGGCTTCGAGGAGTCGCCTGAGATCGCCCCGGTCTCAGGCTTCTTCGCGCGACGTGGCTGCGGGTCGGTCGGTGTCTTCTTCTCCTGATGTGCCTTCTTTTCCTGCGGTGGCCTCTTCGCCTTCGGCGGTTTTTTCTCTTTCGAGGGCGGTGGCTCCGGCAGCTCGTCCGGTCGCAGCGTCAGCCCCACGGCACCAAGCGGCTTGGTGTACAGCTCAGGTTCCTTCGCTTCCTTGCGACTGCGCCGAACGCTCT
>DAORCZ010000911.1:0-3756 GCA_035345735.1 Pseudomonadota bacterium
TGGCTCGATGATGCGGATGAGCTTCGTCGGGCGAAAGAAGCGCTCGTACAGCAGAAAGCGGGGCGCAAAGTCGATCACCCGGAAGCTGCCGCTGGGCGTCTCAAAGCGCGTCTCGAGCACGTTGCTGTTTTCGAGATAGCGCTGCTGTCCCCGCCCCCCTTCGGCCGGCCCCAGCAGCAGCACACCGCCCCTGGCCTCGTCGAGCAAGGTCGAGAACACAGGCTCGGAATCGAAGCGTGGCAGGCAGCACCAGACGACGGATCCCGTGTCTTCGATCAGCGCTGAGAACTGACAGTTTCCAACAAGCCCAAGACTCTCAAGCCGCATCGCGTCCTCCCACATCGGGGTACATGTGCCGGGCTGGCATGGTTGCTGCTCACTCCCCATGCATGCGGCGTACCTGGAAGTTTTTGCTGGGGCTGTTGCTTGGACTGGCCGCGCTCACCGGGACAGCGGACCAGCTGATGCAGCGAACGCTGCGGCGCTGGTTCGAGCGCGATCTGCACCTGCGCTCACAGCTGGCGCTGCACGGCGCCGAACGCTGGCTGGCGACGGCCTGGACGAAGCGGGATCACAGCCTCATCCGACAGACGCTGACCGACATCACGCGCGATGATCGCATCACCGCCGCGGCGATGTGCAGCCCAGACGGCCTGCAGGCGGTGCAGACGGCCGATCTGCCCACCGAGCTATCGTGCGCGCAGGTCGCTTCCCGCGCGATGGGGTCGGCGCTGCCGCTGCGGACGTTTGTGCAGCTCGCATCGGGTCGCGTGTACCTCAGCGTCTTGCCGCTGGCGACCGAGGCCGGCCCGGGGGCGCTGATCGCACTCGTCCAGGATCTCAGCTTTGTCGACCGACGCGAGGCAGCGGGGCGACGCTTCCTGCTGTTTGCACTCTTTGTCTTATCCAGCGCAGCCTCGATCTTGACGCTGCTCGTGTCGCGTGGACTGTGGCGAGCGTGGACCGACACGCTGCGCCGACAGCTGCGCGGGGACAGCAGCGAGGGCGAGTTTACGCCGCTGGTCTCTGAGGTGCGTGCCCTGGTCGGCCAGCTTGCCCGCGAGCGGGAGAGCGAGGCGCAAGAGGGCCGCTGGAGCCCGGTGCGACTGCGGCAAGTGCTGCAGCGTTATGTACAGGGCGAGCGCGTCTTGCTGCTTGCGAATCGCGAGCCCTACATCCATCAGCGCAACGCCCAGGGCGAGATCTCGGTCCTGCATCCGGCCAGCGGCTTGGTCACCGCGATCGAGCCGGTGATGCGGGCCTGCTTGGGCGTCTGGGTCGCACACGGCAGTGGCTCTGCCGATCGCGAGACTGCCGATGCGGAAGGTCGCCTGCGCGTGCCGCCAGGCGAGAGGGGCGATGACACGTATGTGCTGCGCCGCGTCTGGCTGACCGAGGCGGAAGAGCAGGGCTACTACTACGGCTTCGCCAACGAGGGGTTGTGGGCGCTGTGCCATCTGGCCCACAGCCGGCCCGAGTTTCGCAGCCAAGACTTCGAGACCTATCGTCAGGTGAACGAGCGCTTTGCCGAGGCGGTCTGTGCGGAAGCAGATGGCGAAGATCCAATTGTGTTGGTGCAGGACTATCACTTCGCGCTGGCTCCGGCGCTGATTCGCAAGCGCTTGCCCAAGGCGATGATCATCACTTTCTGGCACATCCCCTGGCCCAACGCCGAGCGCCTTGGCATCTGCCCTTGGCATCGCGAGCTTCTGGCAGGACTGCTCGGCAGCAGCATCCTGGGCTTTCATACCCAGGCGCACTGCAACAACTTCCTCGACTCTGTTGACCGCTTCTTAGAAGCGCGCATTGATCACGGTCACGACGCGGTGGTGCGGGGCGGCAATACCAGCCTGGTGCGTCCATATCCCATCTCCATCGCCTGGCCGAATCCGTGGGCCGAGCAAGCGCCGCCGATTTGGCAGTGCCGTCGCACCATCCGGCAGGAGCTAGGGGTCGCAGAAGACACGCTGATTGGGCTTGGCGTCGATCGCATCGACTACACCAAGGGCATCGAAGAGCGTCTGCTGGCTGTCGAGGCGCTACTGGAAAAACAGCCGCAGCTGGTTGGGCGCTTTGTCTTTGTGCAGCTTGGCGCGCCTAGCCGGACGGTGATCCCGCGCTATCGCACGCTCAACGATAACCTGCTGGCGTTGGCCGAGCGCATCAACGCGCGCTTTGGTCCCAAGGACTATCAGCCAATTCGCTTTGCCCGCGCCCATCACGAACCTCCGACGGTGTTTCGCTACTACCGTGCGGCTGACTTCTGCTACGTCAGCAGCCTGCACGACGGTATGAACCTGGTCGCCAAAGAATTCGTCGCCGCGCGCAGCGATGAGCAAGGCGTGTTGATCCTGAGCGCATTCGCCGGTGCCGCGCAGGAGCTGACCGAGGCGCTGATCGTCAATCCCTACGACATCGAACAAGCCAGCGCAGCGATGCATACCGCACTGACCATGCCCGAGCCGCTGCAGCAAGCGCGCATGCGAGCCCTGCGCGCGCTCGTGGCCGATTTCAATGTCTATCGCTGGGCTGGGCGCATGCTGCTCGATGCGGGACGCCTGCGCGAGCGTGAGCGGTTGCAGCAGCAAATCCAGAACCAGTCACCGCGCACCGTAGGGCTGGCCACCCTCTTGTCGCGAAAGCCACTCGGATGATCAACGCTCTCGGAGCTGCGGGCAGGGCGCGGTTGCACGCGCACCTGCAGACCTCGCCTCTCCTGGCGTTTGACTTCGACGGAACGCTGGCTCCGATCGTGCCGCTGCCGGCGGCGGCTGGCCTGCCAGAAACGACGCGGGTTCTTCTTTCCTCACTGCTCTTGCAGCGGCCTTGTGTCGTGCTCTCGGGCCGGTCGCGGACCGACGTCATGCGGCGGCTCGCTGGCCTGCCCTTCGCCGAGGTCATCGGCAATCACGGCAGCGAGCCCTGGCTAGATCTGGTGCCGCTTGCGGACTTTGTGCGGCAGGCCATACCGCTGCTGCGGGCGGGACTAAAGGGGCTTGTCGGCGTCGAAGTGGAAGACAAGGGCACATCGATCAGTGTCCACTATCGGCGGGCCTTTCAGCGAAGGAGGGCTATCGGCAGAATCCGTGCGCTGGGCAGACAGCTGCACTTTGGCCGCATCATCCCCGGCAAGTATGTGCTGAACCTGCTCCCCCCCGGCGCGCTCGACAAGGGCCAGGGACTCTTGCTGGCCATGGGTCAGTTAGGCTGCCGCAGCGCGGTCTATATCGGTGACGACACCACCGACGAGCGCGTCTTTGCTCTGCCGCCCCAGCACGGTGTCTTAGGGATTCGTGTCGGCTACCAGCGGAGCTCGCGCGCGAGCCTGTTCTTGCGGCAGCAGCGTGACATCGATCCGCTGCTCTCGCTGCTGTACAGGCTGAGCTAGCGCGCGAGCGCAGGGGGGGCAAGGACGGGTTAGCGCGTGGACCAGGATGATGAGCACGTCCCATGGGAGCTCGGCCCTGAGCTGGTGCGTTGCGCCCAGCCCGAGCCGCATCATCCAAAGACTCGACAGGACGGCGCCACTTACCCCGATTCGAAGCCCACAACGACGACGCGCGCTCCCTGAAGGGCATGCTGCATAGCCGCCACGGCGAGGTCTGATTCGTACTCGCCGTTGAGCTAGACCGCCGCCCGCCATCGCAAGTCCGTCACGCCGGCAGTCGCGGCGCATTCGCCAATTGTGGGAGCCTGGCCGGGCGCGGTATAGCTTGGGCTGCTCAAAAATCCATCCGAGGCCAAGATCGACATGAC
>DAORCZ010000912.1:0-3752 GCA_035345735.1 Pseudomonadota bacterium
GCGGCGAAGTCGTGACCGCCTCGACGACTACTCAGCAGGCTGGCCAGTAATCACCGCCGGGACGGTGCTGCCGGCGACCAAGCTTGGCGCCAGGCCCGTCCCGGGATCCGACGTCTCGCCACCCTGCGGATTCGGGCGCGAGCCAGCTGGCTGTGAGGTCGGCTTACGACCTGGCAGCACGTGCCACAGGCTCGACATCAGCAAGATTCCAATCAGCGCAAACGGCAGCGGCGCCAGCGGCCACAGTCGGTACTGGTCGCCGTTGGCGTTTTGGTTGTGCAGTAGCAGCTGACCCACGACGTTGCTCACCACGGCCCCGGCCAAATACTGCGCACCATCAAAGAGCCCTGCCGCTGTAGCGACCGCCTTCCGCCCGCCAAAGTCCATGGAGCAGGCGCCTCCGACCAGCGAGTGCGCGCTCTGGATGAACAGACCGAGCAGCACCAGCAGGCCCGCCGCCAGCCAGGCGTTGTGAAGCGCGAGCCGCAACGACACGAGGCAGATCGCCATGCCAAAGAAGGCCAGGACGATCACCGGAGCGCGACGGGCGCCAAACAGCCGATCCGACGCATGGCCCGCCATCAGGCCACCGAGCACCGCCGCGGCCGGGATGACCAGCGAGGCGAAGCGATACGGACCGAACGAGGTCAGCCCCTTGTTGGCGATATGAAAGACGCGCGAGAAGTAGCCGGCGTAGAAGTGATCGATCGAGTGGCGCACCATGCCGATGCACATCGAGGCGAAGGCAATGATCCACGGCTCGCGGCGGGCGAAGATCTTGCGAAGCACGAAGCCCAGCGTTGGCTCGGTCTGCGCTTCTTCCGGGGACTCGTCACCGGTATCGAGCTCGTCAAAGCCCGCCTGAGCGGGCGAGTCTTCGATGCCGCGGAAGCAGATGAACCACATCAGGGTCAGCGACAGCGCGGGCAGAAAGAAGGCGTACTGCCAGGGCAGGAAGTTAAGAGACAGCGGCATCAGCCAGAAGGCCAAGAGCCGACCGCCTTGGATCATCGCGCCGAAGATGCCGGCAAAGCTGCCGCGCTCGCGCAGGCGGAACCACGAGGCGTTGACCTTGACGATCGACAGTGCGCCGAACGATTGGAAGTAGTGATTGCAGGCCCACAGCGCGGCGTAGGCGGCAAGTACCGTCGAGCTATTCATGCCGAAGGCGTAGTCGGCGGGCGATATGACATCGCTGCCCTTCACCACTGCTGGAGACCGCACGAGCAAGTGGCCAAGGCCGAATAGCACGTTAAAGAAGGCGGCTCCGGCGGCGCCGATCAGCAGCGTGCGTTTGCCTCCGATGCGGTCAGCGAGCGGGCCGTTTAGGAACACCGAGCAGGCGTACGTCAACAAGCCAGCGCTCAAGATCAGGCCGTAGTTGCCGTAGTTCCACCCGAAGTACTCAGCCACCGCAATCTGGACGGCGCTGAAGTTGTACCGGCTCATGTAGAAGAAGGCGTACATGAGCCCGAGGAAGAACCAATTTTGAACGCGCCTCTTGCGAAACTGGAGGCTGTGAGGTGCTTTCGTGTCGACGATGTCTCCGCTCGCTGCGGCGAAAGCCATGTCCGAGCCTTACCACGAAAGATGGCGCCGTCACCACTGCTTTTTGAGCTCTACCGCGCCGCGCAAAGGCGGCGCTCAGGCACAGGGAAGATCTGAATCGCGCGGCTTGACCCCCAGCCCCCGGCACCGTACTCTCGATGCGACCTGTCTGCCTGCATCGCCTCGGTTGGGAGTGTTTTTTCCCTACGCGTTTGCAGCCGGGATCTGCCTCTGGTCGTGGCGTGCACGCCCGCGAGTCGGGAAGCCCAATTCGGCCACGTGGAACCCACCTACTTAAAAGTAGGGGCTCAAACATCTCGACCACGACTGGGCGGGGGTCGGGAGGCCAGTCAGCTTACTCAGCCGGCTGGCCTCTTTTTTTTGGCGCAACGTGTTGATGCGGTGCGTTGGCGGGATGCGTCAGAGACGAGTGCTGTGGCGGGAGCAGGGGGGGGACTGCGAGGCGGGGTCTAGAAGAAGTTGCCGATCGTGAATTCGAAGACGATCGACTCTTCATCGGGCGCCTTGTTGAGCGGGATGCCCCACTCGAAGCGCAGGGGGCCGATCGGTGAGAACCAGCGGAAGCCGAAGCCAACCGAGTAGCGCAGGTTCTGCAGCGTCGGGTACTTGATGCACGGATTGAAAGCGTCGGGCAGGTTGGCGTTCGCGGACTGGCTAGAGCAGTACTTGTCTTCCAGGTTGTAACCGTTGCCAGCGTCGAAGAAGACGACGCCCTTGATGTTGACAGCCGGCAGGATCATGAACTCGATCTCCGAGTTCATGAACACTTGCCAGTTCGCGCCGACCGAGAAGGTGCGGATGAACGAGTCCGGCTCCAGCGCGTTCTGGATCTGGATGCGGGGTCCGAGCGTAAACAGGCGATAGCCGCGGATGCTGTTGATGCCACCGAGGAAGAAGCGCTCGTAGATCGGCACGCCGCTGGCGTCGCGCGAAAACACCATGCCGGTTTCACCGCGCAGACGGAAGACGAAGGGGCCCCAGATCGGGCGGTAGAAGCGCAGCGTGCCGGTCAGGCGAACGTAGTCGATCTCGGAGCCGAGGTACTTGTCGGCGATCTCGGCGGACAGAAGGTGGAACTGACCGTAAGTCGGGAACATACGATCGTTTCGGCTGTCGTAGACCAGCGAGCCGCGGATCGCCGACGTCCACCCCTTGCGATACAGGTTGTGCAGCGTGCCGCCCGCCACCTGCTGGATCGAGCCGAAGCCGGATAGCTGGGCGTTGGCGCCGACCTGGCCAACCTGCACCCACTCTAGGCGGTAGGTGCCCAGCAGGCGGAGGTAGTCACCAAACAGGTAGCCCCAGGTGAGATCGCCACCGCGCGCCGTTCGTGTGAAGTCACGGTAATAGAGGAGCTGGTTATAGGCCGAGAACGCAAACGTGATGCGCGTGTCGAGGAAGTACGGGTCGGTGTAGTTGACCGAGAAGAACTGTCGCAGCGACGAGATCTGCGCCGAGAGCTGCAGCGTCGTGCCACGGCCAAAGAGGTTATTCTGCGCGACCTGGGCTTGGCCGATGAAGTTCTCGAACGACGAGAAGCCGGCGCCGATCTGGAAGGTGCCGGTCGGTCGCTCCGTGACTTCCAGGTTGACGACGACACGCTCGTCATTTGAGCCGGCCTTGGTCGAGACCTCGACCTTTTCGAAGAAGCCGAGGGCCTGCACGCGATTCTTGGACAGATCGAGCAGGCGCTGGCTGAAGAGATCCCCCTCAGAGATCTTGAGCTCGCGGCGGATGACTTTGTCGCGCGTCTTGCTGTTGCCGCGGATGTTGATGCGCTCGAAATAGACCTTCTTGCCTTGCTGCAGATCGAAGACGAGATCGACGGTGCGCTTGTCGGGATCGACCTTGGTCTCCGGCGTGACGTTGACATTCGCGTAGCCGAGGTTTTTGTACAGATCGTTGATTGCGATGATGTCGCCCGACAGCTTGGTGCGATTGAACTTCTCGCCGGGCTTGGTGGACAGCCCACGCAGCAGATCCTCGCGCGGGCGGATCAGCTCGCCCTTAAAGTCGAGGTTGCCGATGGTGTAGACCTCGCCCTCCTCGATGGGAATGACGAGGTACAGGAATCGCTTGTCGGCCGACATCTCGATCTGCGGCTTGCCGACCTTGGCGGTGACGTAGCCGCGATCGTAGTAGAAGGCGGTGATGAGCAGGGTGTCGCGCTCGAAGGCGTCTTC
>DAORCZ010000913.1:0-1339 GCA_035345735.1 Pseudomonadota bacterium
CCGTGAGCGACCCCACCCCGCAGAGTCCGCCTGCCCCTGCCCCGACGACGACGAGCAGCCCGACGGAGGCGCTGAGCGGTCGATCCGCGATCTTCTTCGCGCTGTTCATGTCGTGCGCCGCCGGCTTCATCCTCTGCGGCTACGAGATGTTTCGCTCGACGGCGAACACGCTGTTCATGACCACCTATGGCAAGGGGCAGCAGCCGCGCCTGTTCGGTCTGATTCCGCTCAGCTTGCCGCTGGTCATGGGCATGGTTCCCGTCGGCGTCACGCTGGCCCTGTACGTCTACGGTCGCTTGCTCAGCTGGCTAGGACCCCGCCGCACGCTGCGCTTCACCACGCTGGGCGCGATGGCCACCCTGCTCGTCTGCTACCTCGGCGTGCGGGCCGGCATCAAGCCGCTGCGCGGCGTGCTGTTCGTGTTCAAAGAGTCGTACGTCGTGCTCTTGATCGAACAGCTGTGGTCGTTCATCAACAGCCGGCTTAGCAAAGAGTGGGCGCGGCGTCTCAACGGCCCGATCTGCGGCGTCGCCGGCCTGGGCGCGATGGCCGGTGGCGAGATCCTGTACCGCATGTCAGCCAGCTGGGGCACGCTGCACATGCTGCCCATCGCGGCGCTGGTCACCCTGCCCGGCCTGGTCATTGCCGAGCTGGCCTACCGTCGCTATGGCGAGCCGCGCGGCGACAGCAAGCCACACAGCACGGCCGGCTACCTGGGCCTGAACCTGTTTCGGCAGCAGCGCATCCTCGTCGTGCTGCTGGGCCTGGTGATCTGCGCGCAGCTGATTGCTGCCTTCGGTGAGCAGATCTTCCTGCGCTCACTCTCGGAAGAGCTGCCGCAGCCGGACCGCCAGAACGCCTACTCCGGTCGCTTCTACGTCACCGTCAACTTCGTCGCCATGCTGGGGCAGTTTGTGCTGTCGCCGCTGGCGCTGCGCTTCCTGCCGCTGCCGGCGCTGCACGTCATCATCCCCAGCATCCACATCGCTGCGTTCTCGTATTTTCTGTTTGCGCCGTCGCTGGCCAGGGCCCAGCTGGCCTATCTGCTGTTCAAGTCGATCGACTATTCGCTGTTCCGCGCGGCCAAAGAGCTCATGTACGTGCCGCTGTCGTTCGACGTGCGCTATCGCGGCAAAGAGATCATCGACGTCCTGGGCTACCGCTTCAGCAAGGGCGCGGCGTCGCTTTCGATCTGGGCTTGTCAGACCGCTGGAGTCATCTTGCCGAACCCGGCGCTTGCCGGTCTGTGCATTTTCGGCGCGCTGTTATGGCTAGCTCTGGTAATTCCTTTGGCCCGTACGCGGGAAGCTCGCTCGCCGTAGAGCTCGCTGCGCCCACG
>DAORCZ010000913.1:1439-3735 GCA_035345735.1 Pseudomonadota bacterium
GCCTCGTGACTGCCTCGTGACTGATCGTTCACCAAGAAAAATCGATGTCAGCACCCAATCCTCCGTCTTCGCTAGGCTCTTTGATTCGCCAGTATCTGCCCGCCTACTTGGCTGGCGCGCTGATGCTGGCGGTGTTTCAGCTGTGCATGAATCGCATCGACTGGCTGTCGAAGCAGGCCATCGATGCCATCTTCAGCAGCGGGGCTACCCAGGGTGCGGCCGCCGCCGTGCGACCGGCGCTGTGGATGCTGCTCCTGGCGGTCTTCGCGTTCTTCACGCGCGTCGGTAGTCGCTTCTTCTGCTTCAACGCCGGCCGCGACATCGAATACGAGCTTCGCCAGCACCTGCTCAACTGCCTGCACCGCCTGGGCATGGCCTTCTATCGCAAGATGCCGGCCGGCGAGATCATGAGCCGCGCCACCAACGATCTGACGCAGGTGCGCCTGCTCACCGGCTTTGGCGCGATGAACCTTATCAACGTGCTGTTTGCCGTCGCCAGCGCTCTGCAGGTCATGCTGGGGATCTCGGTGCGCCTGACCATGGCCTCGCTGGTCGTGTTTCCGCTGGTGATGTTTTCGACCAAGCTGTTTTCGACCTCGATGTTCCAGCGCACGCGCAAAAACCAAGAGACGCTGGGCCGCCTGACCGAGGTCGTGCAGGGCAACCTGGCCGGCGTGCGCGTCGTCAAGAGCTTCGGCCTGCAGCCGGCGGAAGAGCGTCGCTTCGGCGCCGTCAATCGCGAGTATCAGGAAGCCAGCCTGTCCCTGGCTCGACTGCGCGGCATGATGATCCCGGTGGTCGGCTCGGCGGCCTCGATCGGCATCCTGGCCTTCTTCGCTTACGGCGCCGCGCTGCTCTTGCGCGGTCCCGCTCAAGGCGGCATCAGCGAGGGTGACTTCTTCGCGTTCTCGCTGGCCCTCAACCGCATGACCTGGCCGATGGTGGCCTTGGGCTTTCTGATGTCGATCCTGCAGCGCGGCCGCGTCAGCTTCGCCCGCCTCAAGGAAGTCTTCGAGGCCCAGCCCGAGGTCAAAGATGGCCCGGTGACCCTTGACCAGCCACTGCGCGGCGCCCTGCGCATCAGCGGCCTGTCGTTTGCGTATGGCGAACGCAAGGTGCTCGACAACGTCAGCTTCTCGCTGGCGGCCGGTGAGTCGCTGGCCATCGTCGGTCGCACCGGCAGCGGCAAGACCACCCTGGCGATGCTGCTGGCCCGCCTGCTGCCCACGCCTGAGGGCGCGGTGTTCATCGATGACCATGACGTGTGCTCGCTGAAGCTGTCGGCGGTGCGCAACGTCATCGGCTATGCGCAGCAGGATGCCTTCCTGTTTTCGACGACGGTGGCGCGCAACATCGGCTTCATGCTCAGCGACCCCGACTCGCCGGAAGCGATGGAGCAGATCAAGCAAGCCGCGCAGGCGGCGCAGATCTACAACGAGCTGCAAGACCTGCCCGATAAGCTCGACACCATCGTCGGTGAGCGTGGGGTGCAGCTCTCTGGCGGGCAGAAGCAGCGGACGGCGCTGGCGCGCGCTCTTTTGTGGCAGCCGCGGCTGCTGATCCTCGACGACCCGCTGTCGGCGGTCGATGCCAAGACCGAGGCCGCCATCCTCGAAGCGCTGCAGACCCGTATCGGCGGAAGCAAGCCGGCCAGCGCGAACCCTCCGGCTCGGTCCAGCGAAGGCAGTGACGAGCGATCGCTCTTGCTGATCACGCACCGCGTCGCTGCGGCGGCCCGCTGCCAGCGCATCCTGGTCTTGGATCAGGGTCGCGTCGTCGAGAGCGGCAGCCACGACGAGCTCCTGCGCCTGGGCGGCATCTACGCCGGCTTCGCTCGCGAACAACAGCGCGAGAGCGAGCTGGAAGAGCTGGGTCAGAGCGACGTTCCCGAATCCCCGCGCGCAGCCGCAAACCCATCGAGCCAGCCCAGTCAGGACGCCCAGCCATGAGCTCAGCCAGCCCGGAAAAAAACGCCAGCCCGTCGGGTCCCGCCGAACGCCCCGCGGCCACCGGCAAGAGCGCGCCAGGCAAGGCTAGCGCACCGACCACCGCCGAAGCCAAGTTGCGCGCCTTTCACGAAGAAGACGCGGTCAAAAGCGGCGCCGACTTCCGCAACTTCCTGCGCCTGTGGCCGTTTGTGCGGCCGCACCTGCGTCCGCTGTTGCTGTCTTTGATGTCGCTGGTGGCGCTGGCTGGGCTCGGCCTGTTTCGTCCGCTGCTGATGGGTCAGGTCGTCTCGCACGCCGCCGCCAAGCAGCCGGATGCGCTGTTCCGCGACGGCCTGCTGCTGACCGGC
>DAORCZ010000914.1:0-3732 GCA_035345735.1 Pseudomonadota bacterium
GGGCCCGAGCGCATCGCCGTGGTGGACTAGCCCCCCTCGCTCTCCTACTATCGCCGCGTGCCTTTCGACTGTCAGAGCTGCGGCGCCTGTTGCACCAATCCCGTCGAGAACGAGCGCGAAGGACGCTGCGACTACGTGCCGGTCGAGCCCGGCGCCCGCCTGCTGTCCCGCCGCGACCTGGTGCGCAAGTTCGTCACCCTGCCAGGTTCGGCCACTGAATCGCCGCACCTGCGCATGCTCGCAAATGGCCACTGCGCGGCGCTGCGCGGGGCTCTCGGCCGGCGCGTGCACTGCGACATCTACCACCTGCGCCCGCAGGCCTGTCGCACCGTCCAACCCGGCGACGGCGACTGCCTGCGCGCCCGCGCCGAGCGAGAGTTGACCGCCGACTTGACCGATCGGTAAAAAAGCCCTGGCGCTTTATTGACCGGTCGTTAAAGTTAACGGCGGATGACCGCCTCTCGCCCCCCCCACGCACCCCCGGTACCGACGCTAGCTGGCCTGCCTGCCTCGCCCGCGACGCTCGCTGCCACGGCCCTATTGGCCAATCACGCCTCGTCGGGGGCCGGCAATGGCCTGACCCCGCCCGACGCCCGTCAGCGAATTGGCGCGGCGGCGTTTCGGCTGTTCAGCCAGAAGGGCTATTCCTGCACCTCGGTCCAGGACATCGCCGATGAAGCCGGCGTGCAGAAGTCGGTGCTCTACTACTATTTCGAGAGCAAAGAGGGCCTGTACACGACGCTGCTCACCGAGAGCGCAACCCGTCTGCGCGGGCTGCTCGACGGTGCGCTAACCGATGCCGGGGTGAGCTGCCCGCTGGCGGCGCTCCTCGCCGAGCCACTGCCGCCGACTGGCCGAGCCCGAGGCAAGGCAGCTTCGACGGCGAAGCTGCCCGCCGGGACCTCGGTGACTCGACTGCTTGCGCAATTTGTCGAGACGCTGCTCAGCGCCGCCCGCGACCATCGCGAGCCAGTGCGCTTCTTCATGACCCATATCTTTGCTCCCGACGCCGATCGGCCGCCGGTCAGCACGGATGAGATGCAGCAGATCACACAGCTCGTCACCCGCCAGCTGGTGCGCCATGGCCAGAGCCGCGGCGAGCTGCGTGGGGACGCCGATCTGCTGGAAAGATTGCTTTTGGGCGCGGTGCAGTATTCCATTACCCGCCACCTGCGCCAGCCCGACCAGGAGCCGCTCTTACCCGGCACCGGTCGTCGCATTGTCAGCGCCCTTGTGCGTGGCTTTGCTGGGGCCAAGGACGCCTCGCCTGCCTCGAAGAAAACGCCGCCGCCCGGCCCCGCCAAGTCGCGGCCACGCAAACCGCTCTCCAAGTCACAGAACACAGCGCGGATCGGAAGCAAGCTGCCCCGCTCGACGGCGCGCAGCGATCGCTCGGACCGCAAGAAACGCTAGCTGTAGCCATCCTTCGCCATGATGAAACCAGTGCAAACGATCTCGACGATGACCTCCATGAATGACCATCCATCGCGTAGTTTGGTACCCCGGCCCCGTCGCGGGCTAGGGCGTTTGGCCACCGCCCTGCTGGGCACCGCCGTGCTTGTTGTCGGCTGTGGACACGGGGACAAAGCGCCCGAGGGCGCAGCCCCCGCCAAGCCCGCACTGCAGAAGAAGCCGGCCGAGCCACCTCGCGTTGAAGTGGTGCGTGCCGCGATGCATACCTTTTCCGGCCGCCTGCCGATCACCGGCGAGCTGAAGCCGATTCAAGAAGTGACGCTGAAGTCGCGCATCGGCGGTGTCGTCGTGGTGCTGGCCTTTGACGAAGGCGACTATGTGAAGAAGGGCGCATTGATCGCCCGCATCGAAGCGCAGAACCAGAACGCGCAGTTCCGTGGCTCGCAGGCCGCCGTCGGGGTCGCCGAAGCGCAGTTGCAGCGGGCGCAGGCTGATCTTGAACGCCTCAAGCGAGATCTGGCCCGCGTCGAGCAGCTGAACTCGCAGGGCGCGGCCGACCAGAAGACGCTCGATGACACGCGCAGCGCGGTGAAGCTAGCGACAGTGACGGTGCAGAGCGCGCTGGCTCAGCTCGATCAGTCGCGGGCCTCGCGCGATCTGGCGCGCAATGCCGTGGGCGAGACGCGCTACGTCGCACCGATCTCCGGCGTCATCAGCCGCCGCGGTGTGTCGCTGCACGAGTATGTCGACACCATGAAGAACCGCGACATCGTGACCATCGTCGATAACTCGTCGATGGAGCTCGTGGCATCGGTGGCGGCCGACCTGGCCTCGGGCCTGACCAAGGGGGCCAAGGTCGAATTCCAGGTCAAGTCGAACACCGTGCGCACCATCGATGGCGAGGTCTCGGCAGTGAACCCCACCGTCGATCCGCGGACGCGCACCATTCGCCTGCGCGTCCGCATCCCCAACCCCGATGGCGTGCTCAAGGGCGGTATGTACGCGACGGGCTACGTCACGGTGGGTGGCGAACGCCGCGCGGTCGGCATCCCTGCCAATGCCCTGCGGCAGGAAGCCGCGCTGGATACCGGAGACGACAGCGGCGACGATGCCGACAAGCAGAGCGTGCTGTGGCGAGTCAAAAACGGCACCGCCGAAAAGCTGGTCGTGCGCAGCGGCTTGTCCGACGGCGATCTGGTCGAGATCATCGACAGTGTGGTGGAAGGCGATCAGATCATCGTCAGTTCGCCGGCCAGCCTGAAGAACGGCATCGCCGTGCAGGTCCACGAGGCCCCTGCGCCGGCGGTGAAAGAGACGGCCAAGGAGCCCGAGAAAGAGGCCCAGAAGTCGGCTGAGCCGGCTGAGCCGGCCACTGGCAAAGGGGCGGGTGCGCCGAAGAAGGCCGTGGCCAAGGCCGGCCCCAAGTAGCGATCTGCCGCGCACTCGCCGTGCGCGCCGGATCCCGACATCGCTAAGACCCCTTTCGGGGAGGAATTTCCGTGCTGCTATCTGATCTTTCCATTCGTCGCCCGGTCTTCATCACGATGATCATGCTGGCCTTCGTGGTGTTGGGCCTGTTTGCCTTGCGTCGGCTGAGCGTCGATGAGTTTCCCAACGTCGACCTGCCGGTCGTCACCGTCACCACCACCTGGCCTGGCGCCGGGCCCGAGTCGGTCGAGACCGACATCTCGAAGAAGATCGAGGAGGCGCTGAACACCGTCACTGGCGTCAAGCAGATTTCCTCACAGTCGCTAGAAGGAGTGTCCAGCGTCGTCGTGGTGTTCCACCTGAACATCAAGATCAACGACGCGGCCAACGACGTGCGTGAAAAGTTAGCGCGCATCAAAGCCGACCTGCCGACCGACTCCAAGGATCCGCTGATCGAGCGCCTCGATCCCGGCGATCGCCCCGTACTTAGCTTGGCGCTGGCGTCGGAGACCATGCCGATGCGCGACCTCACCGAGCTAGCCGACGAGGTGGTGCGCAAGAAGCTGGAGAACGTGCCGGGCGTTGGCAAAGTGACCCTGGTCGGTGGGACCAAGCGCGAGATCGAGATCCTGCTCGACCCCGAGCGTCTGGATGCCCGCAACCTGCTGCCGAACGACATCATCAATGCGCTGCGTTCGTCGAACGTCGACCTGCCGGCCGGTCGCATCGAGCGCGGGGCGCAAGAGACCCTACTTCGGGTCGCAGGTCGCGTGCGCAGCGTGCGTGAGTTCGAGAACCTGCCGCTGCGTCTCGCTGGCGGCACAGTCATTCGCTTAAACGAAGTCGCGACGGTGCGGGACGGCGCAGAAGAGCGCCGCAGCCTGTCACTGG
>DAORCZ010000915.1:0-3725 GCA_035345735.1 Pseudomonadota bacterium
GGCGCTGGCTGCACTCGACGAGCTGAGCCCGCAGCTTGCTATCACCCGTGCTCATGATCGGGCTCCGGCTTTGGCCCCGCCGGCGTCGCGGTGGTGCGTCACCTGATCGACGATGCCGACGATCAGCGAGCGAATCGGCACCTGCGCCCCCATCTTTAAAAGCTGCCGCACGCCATTGCCTTCTTGCATGACCAGGACGATATCGCCGACCCCGGCCTGGACATCATCGACCGCCAAAAACGACGCGCCGCTGTCGGCCCCCTGCTCATCGACCGGCTGCACCGAAAGCAGCTTGCGGGCGTGATACGTCGGATGCTTGGCCGTGGCCACCACCGGCCCCAAGACGCGACACAGCTTCACGCCACACCTCCATCGCTCACGCTCTGAAACCGCGCCGCTGCCGCCGCCCCGCTAGCGCCTTCGACCGCGACGTCATCGACGATGCCGACAATCGTCAGGTCCACCGGCACAAACCACGGCTCTAGCGCCAGGGCCGCCTCGCGCGAGCCGACCGTGTAGACCAGCTCACCCGGCCCCGCTCGCACCGTATCCGCCGCCACGCTCGGGCCCCCCACCGCCCGCCCCGCGTGATCCAGCGGCTGCACCAGCAGAAACTTCACGCCCTCAAGCCCTTCATATTTTTGGCTGGCAACGACGGTGCCAATCACCCGAGCAAGCTGCATAGGCGCGCACAGTAGGCGACCGCCCGGCTGCGCGTCAATAACCGCAACCGCCTGGGGACGCCCGGCGCCTAGCCCATGCTGTCCATCCAGCGGGCGAGCTGGGGCATGGTCTTTTCGAGGGGCTCGTTGATGCGGGCGCGGGCGGTGGAGAGGAGGTCGCGGGCGGTGCTGAGATCGCCGAGGCTGGCGAAGCCCCAGGCGCACAGCGCGATCAGCGGCTCGGCAGAGGGGGTGCGCAGGGCAAGCTCGCAGCGCTCCCACAGCGCGGCGTCGAGCAGGGGCAGGCTGTTGTCGACGAGCGCGATGTAAAGCTCGGTCAGGTAGTACTGGCCGCGCAGGTAGTCGCCGACGGGCACGCTCTCAAGCTCGGCAAAGTGCAGGCGGGCATCGGCCTGCTTGCCGGCCCCGACGAGGGCGCGGATTTCTTGGTAACGCGACAGCGCCACGAACTGCGGCTGCGGCGGGTACTCAGCGCAGAACAGGCGGATGGCCAGCTCGGCAGCCTCCTGGGCGCGACGGTGTTCACCGCGACGGCTGTGCAGGGTGCTCATGCGCAGATAGGCCTGGGCGCGCACCGCTTCGCTGCCCCAGGGGGGGCGCAGGCAGCGTCGCAGCAGCGCCTCCGCCGCATCGAGCTGACCGCGCAGCATCAGCGCCGAGGCGCGCTCTAGCCAGTGGGTCACCAGGATGCCGTGACCCCAGGCCGCAGTGCCGACCAAGCTCAGCGCCATGACCAGCGGATCGCCGGCCGCCAGCGTGTAAAAGCCGATGGTGCCAAGGAGCCCCAGCGCACCGTACGCCGCCGCCTGCGCCACGTGTCGCCGCAAGGCCGGGATGACATGGCCATCGCGATCGATGGCGACCAGCGAGCGCTCGGCCACGCGCGAGGATGCGGCCGGCTCGTCGAAGCCGACCAATCGCGAGGCGCCCTCGCTGGATCGCCGGGCGGCCGAAAGCTGCACACTCTGTCGGCTGGCTGATGTGTTGGTTGCCATGCACTCCGACGGGAGGAAGCCTGGCCGAGAGCCAAGCCCGCCTCAGAAAATGAGCTAAGCCGCGGCTTCAGCGGCTGAGCGATGCTGCTCCATCCAGCGCCACAGCGGCGGCATGATCTGCCCCAGCGGCTCGCCGTCCAGTCGATCAAACGCCTCGCGCAAAAGGTGCCAGCCCATGTCGTTCTGGGTGCCGCCAACGCGCAGAAAGGCCCAAGCGTACAGCGCCAGCAGCGCCGAGGCCGCCGTGATGCGCAGGGCCCGCCGCGAGCGCTCCCACAGCTCGTTATCAAGCGGCGGCGGCTCGTCGCAGACAAAGGCGAGATAGAGCTCGGTGGTCCAGGCTTTGATCTGCAGGTAGTCGCCTTCTTCCTGCTTGGGCAGCGACTGCCAACGGCCGCGGGCTTCGTCGCCGCGTCGCAGATTGCAGAGCGCGATGATCTCACCGTACTGGCACGAGCGCAGGTGCGGACTCTTCGGCCACGCCGCCTGGTACAAGCCAATCGCTTGCCGAAGCTGCACCAGGGCCTCTTCGTGATCGCCGCGGCGCGTCGCCACTGCGCCCAGGTTGTGATGGCACAGCGCGCGCAGCCGTCGTCCCAGAAAGCGCCGTCGCAGCAGGCGCCGCAGGATGATCTCGGCCTCGTCTAGGCGGTCGTGGGAAGACAGGAGCGCCGCCTGGTTGATCTGCCGCGTGCTGCTCAAGTTGCGGCCGATGAGCAGGCCAAAGACGACGCCAAACAGCAGCCCCTGCGGTCCCAGCAGCATGCTGTAAAGCACGCTACCCCCGACGAGTATGCTGGCCAGCAGCGAGTACGAAAGGACCTGCATCGCGCGGTAGTGCAGCGGCGAGCGGACGTGGCCCTGGTTGTCGATGTAAACGAAGGTACGCGGCCCGGCCTCGTCGAGCGTACGGGCCAGGCGCATGCTCGGCACGTCGCGCGGCGGCTGCTCTAGGGCGTAGCGCAGCGTCCGGCCGAGGTGCGAAGGCAGCGTCGACAAGGCCTCGTCTTCGACATCCAGAGGGCGACGTAGCTCCAGCGCGCTGCTCTCAGCTCGCCCGGGCTCGCTGCGGCTCGACGGCGGTGCGCCGGCGTCTTTGGCGGGGACGGCCGCGCGGGCCGAGCTTGCCCCGGAACCTGAGCGCGCTGCAGGCGACCCCACCGCCGCAGCATCGTCCGAGAACTCGGGCTTGGCATCCCGGGAACCGGCCTTCGCGGCGTCTGGCGATATGTCGGCTGAGGCTTCGCGCGCAGACTTCACAACAGCTTTAACCTAGCACGCAGAAACCCGTCGGTGAACAGCCCAGATTGAGGGGCACAGAAGCGCGCTTCGGGCAAGCGAAAATCGGCGGAAAAACACAGGGTAGCGACCGCGGGTCGCCGCGCAAAACACTATGGCTTGCCGTTGTCGGGACGGCAGCGCGCCCCAGCGGGATAGTCGGGGTGATAGTGGTGCTTGAGCGGGCGGGTCACGCACGCAAGACACTGCGAGCGCTCTGGGCTGGGCAGCTTCTCGCAGTCACGAACCGTGCGCGACTCGCGGCCAGTCGAGTGGCTCAGCGCGTGCGGCACGGCCATCCCGGTTGCGAGGGCAGCAGAAAACAGAGCGGCATAGAGCTTCTTCATGGCGTTCTCCTGGGCGTAAGGCCCCGCGGATCAGACGGTCGTTGGCTGCAGATATTTTCCTGCAGCGACGGAAAAATCACAAGCCGCGATGCGGCGCAGGGCAACGCGCCATGGGCGACCCCGCAGCCTGCGGCCTGCGTATAATGCGGCCCATGCCGGCCCGAGAGCTCATCTTGCTAGGCACCTCCAGCCAAGTGCCCACGCGGGCCCGCGGCCACAACGCCATGTTTCTGCGCTGGGACGACCTGGGCATTCTGTTTGACCCAGGCGAAGGCACGCAGCGACAGATGCTCATCGCTGGCATCGCCGCGACGCAGATCACGCACATCGCGATCACGCATTTTCACGGCGACCACTGCCTGGGCCTGGGGGCCATCCTGCAGCGCATCTCGCTGGATCGCGTGCCGCATGCGGTCCAGATC
>DAORCZ010000916.1:0-1332 GCA_035345735.1 Pseudomonadota bacterium
GCGCTGCTCGGCCCCGAAGAAAAGAAGAAGGTCCTGCGCGCACTCGATGAGCTCTTGGCGCTGTCGAATAAGGCGCAGGCGCTGGCCGGCGATGCCGCGGCCATCACGTCGGATCTGCGCAAGGGCAAGGGCTCGATCGGGCCGCTGCTCGTCGATCCCCAGGTCTACGACGATCTGAAAGAGCTGACCCGCGATCTGAAGCGCAACCCGTGGAAGTTCTTCTGGCGTGAGTAGAGCCGGCTGGACCTGCGATGAGCCTGGGACCGCCCTTCGATGATGCCGACAGCAGTGACCGCCTGCGCCTGGGCCTAGGCATCGGCGCGGCCGCGCTGCTCTTGTTCTTTGCCGGCTTCGCCATCCTGGCTTCTGAGCGCTCGCT
Source organism: Pseudomonadota bacterium (assembly GCA_035345735.1). Taxonomy (GTDB): domain Bacteria; phylum Myxococcota_A; class Polyangia; order Palsa-1104; family JAEUJZ01; genus JAEUJZ01. The sequence continues at coordinate 380 of DAORCZ010000916.1, forward strand.
GGGCGATTCGCTGACCATCCACGTTGATGTGACGCGCATCGGCACGCTGAACACCGGCGCCGTGCTGCGACTGGCCGGCGAGCCCATCGGCGAAGTCGTGGCCATCCGCGGTCGTCGAAGCGCCCCCGAGCCCCAGCGCGAGCCGAAGGCAGAACAAAAGGCAGAGCCAGCGGCCGAACCGATGATCGATATCGAGCTGCGCCTGCTGCGCAAGTACCGCGAGCGCGTGCGGCGCAACTCGACCGTCGTCACCGTCAACCCGACCCTGCTCACCGAAGCTCAGCTGGAAGTCGGCCCGGCCGCCGAAGGCGCTGCGCCCGGCGAGGTCGTGCAGGAAGGTGATCACCTGCGCGGCGTCGATCCCGCTGACATGAGCGTCCTTTTGTTGCGTGTCTATCGCAGCCTGGGCGATGCACTGCGCGAGACGAAGGAGCTGTCGCCCGACTGGACTGAATTTACGGGCGCGATCTCGACGCTATCGGGTCATGTCTCAGAGACGCTGCCGACCACCGAGCTGCTGCGCTTGGCCGTCCATGCCGAGAGGGCTCGACGCCTGGTCATCGCGCTGCGCGACAAGCTGAAGGACGCCGAGGCCGATACCGCCCCGGCTCGCGTGCGTGGACTGGTGGACGGCGGCAAGCCCTTGGTCAACGAGCTATCGCGCTTGGCAGTGCAGCTCGATGCCCTGCAGACACGGGCCCGCGACTTCGATCAGGCTCTGGGGACGCGACGCAGCGATCTGGCGCGAATCGCGCAGCTAGTGCGCAGCACTTCAGAGCTGGGCCAGCGCGCCAGCACGGATGTAAAGGCGCTGATCTGGCTGTACGAAAACGGCCGCGGGACGCTAGGTGGATTCAACCGCGATATCCAGATCTTCGACGAGCTCAAAGAGATGCACCGCATCCTCAAACGCGAGAGCTGGCGCGTGATCATCAAGCGCAAGCCGCGCTAAG
>DAORCZ010000916.1:1432-3715 GCA_035345735.1 Pseudomonadota bacterium
CGCATCCTCAAACGCGAGAGCTGGCGCGTGATCATCAAGCGCAAGCCGCGCTAAGCCGACCGGCGACGGCCGGCTTACGATTGCGAGGGCAGGATCAGGATCTCGGCCGGCTCGGGCCCGAGGTTGTACAGGTTGGCGCCCGCCGGGATCAGCACCCTGGGCCCCGCCCCTTCGACGTGGCCGGCGCGCGAGACGCTGATATAGCCGCCAACGATCAGCGCAGGCGAAGAGAGCTCGCGACGCTCGCCGGCGGCCATACGCACAAACGTCACGCCGATCGGTGCGCCGCCCAGGCTGACCCCTAGGTCACTGCCGCTCTGCACCTGCTGAAGCGGCGGCAGGACGGGCATGCGCCCGGCGTCGCTGTCGGATGGCCCCGCCGCCGCCCCCCCCTCTTTCGAGTAGCGCAGCACCGGTAGGCTGCCGCTGTGCTCGCAGGCGTCGATCTGCGCTTCCCCTTCACGGAACGTGGGGTAGAGCAGCGACAGACCCAGCTCGCGCTTCAGCTTCTTGTTGTTCAAGCGGCGGCCGCGGATCACCTGCCCAGCTCCCGCCAGGTGCGAGTCGACGCTCGGCGGCATCGGCGCTTTCAGGTGCTCGGTCAGCCAGGTGACGTATTCCAGCTGCGGGCAGGGATGATCGTCGCCGACGACATAGGTGTTGAGCGTCGAACCGCTGCCCTGTGCGTAGTCGCCAGCGGCCCGGATGATGCGCGCCAGATCATCGACAAAGATGCGCGAGAAGAAGTAGCGCCCGCCATCAAACAGCCGGTACTGGCCGCTGCGCAGGCGCTGACGCACGCCCCGGGCTGCAAGGTGTGGGGCCAGCGAAGGACCATAGATCGCGGCCAAGCGCAGGATCACCGAGCGCATCCCACTCTGCGAGATGCTCGCCACAGCCGCCTCGTCCGCCAGCCGCGTGCCGGCCTCGGGATCGCTGGGTGCCGTCGTGCTCTCTTCATCGACCCAGTCGGAGTTGCTGTTGCCTTCGCTGCGACCGTAGACCGCGCTACTGCCAAGGTAGATAAACGCGCGCGCATGCACCCGCAGCGCTGCCGAGGCCGCCCGTCGCACCGCTTCACCAGCCGGCATGCCCATGACACCGGGAATCGAATAGACCACGATCGGCTGATCCAGCCCCAGCATCGCCGGCCCAAACTGATGCGAGCGCGAGGCTTCCAGGTAATGAACCTGGGCTCCTTGCGCGTGCAGCGGCTCAAGCAGCGTGGTCCGGCGGGCGCAGACCCGGACCTGCACACCGTCGGCGAGCAGCGACTGGGCGAGTCGTGTACCGACATAGCCACAGCCCAGGATGACGTAGGGAGGAGAGGTCTTTTGCACGGCGGAATTCTCGGGGTTCGGCGAGCTTAAGTCGAGGATCTAAGCGGGCACGGCACGCGGGCCGGCCCGGCTTAGGACTGCCGCACGCGGCCCATTGCAGCCAGCAGGCCGGCGTGGTGAGGATCGAGCTCTAGGCCACGCTCATACATGCCGATGGCCTTGGGACCTTCGCCAATTTTTTCGTGAATCTCGCCGAGCGCGAGATAGACGTCAGCGCGCGTCATGCCCACCTGTGGGTCGAGGTTCTGCAGCAGCATCGAGCGGTAGATGCGACGCGCCTGCTCCCAATCGCGGGCCGCCATGTACAGGCGACCGAGGGCAATCAGCGTCTGCAGGTGGCCGGCATCGATGGCGTAGGCGGCCTTGTACTGCTCCAGCGCCCGCGCCATATCGTGCTGCTGTTCGGCAATCGCACCGAGGCGGAAGTGAATGCGCGCGGCGTCCTTGCTGCGACGTCCCTTGCCCGCCCGCTCGACCAGCGAACGGTAAAGCGGCAGCGCATCCTTGAGGCGGCCAGCGGCGTAATACAGATCGGCCAGCGGCTCAGCCACCTGCATGTCCTCGGGCGCTAGCTGATAGGCGCGCTCCAGGACCGGCAGCGCGTGCTCCGGCGACTTCAGCTCGTTGGCGTACAGCCGACCCAGCTCGACCAGAAGCTCCTTCTGCTTCTGTGGATCCAGCGACTGGATGCGCTCGGCGCGGACGGCAAGCAGCGAAGCCAGGCGATGGAAGTCGCCGCGGGCGCGGGCGCGCTTCTCCAGGGCCTCTGCCACTTCCGCATTCGAAGGATCGACCTCCAGTGCGCGCTCGTAGTACGGCTCGGCGGCGGCGTCGCCCATGCGCTCGCCTTCCATCCGGCCCAGGCGGTAGTACAGCTCCGCCATCTCCGGCCCGCTGCGCGCCAGCTTGACGGCGCGCTCCAGCGTCGATTTGCAGCGCACCC
>DAORCZ010000917.1:0-3711 GCA_035345735.1 Pseudomonadota bacterium
ACCCCAGCCGCGCCACCAGCCCGGGCGTCAAGATCCACAGCATCGAGATCAGCGAGTCCTGAAATCCAAAACCCTAGAACCCTAGAAGAGGGACCGCTGCACGATGCGCGTGCGCGAGGTGCCGTGCAGGCTTCCGCCGACGATCACCGCGAGCGCCCCCACGGACACGCTGACGCCGGCGGTGATGGCGAGCTGATCTTGGGAGGAAAACCAGCCGGGGGGACCGACGGCGCGGGACTGCGACTGATAGGACCAGGACAGCAGCCCCGTTCCCATCCCCAGAGCGACTAGGCCAAGTCCGCTTAGCCAGAGCGCAAGACCCGCCCTCTCGCGCCCACGAGGCCCCGGCTGGATGGAAAGGTGCGTCGGAGCGGACCACTCAAGCTGGAACTCGCGGCTGCTCACACCGGGGCCGCTGACGACGAGCCGGCTGCGGTGCCACAAGATCACCTGCCAGCCCCCGCCTGGCCCCTTGGCCGCTGGGATGGAGAAGGGCTGCCCATCGTCGGAACCACGGCGATACTCGCGCAGTTCGATAGGCTTGGGGCTCTCGACCTGCACCTGCACCCGAGAGTCACGCTCCTCGTCGTCGTCCTGGTCTGTGGCCGTGGCCACAGCGGGACGCAGCAGGCAGACCAGGCAGAAAACCGTAGCCGCAGGCAGACCATAGGTAATTCCGCGTTTTCTCGTCGCTGAATTCTGGGACATGCCCCCTCCGCAGACAGCTACGAAGGGATCGTATCACGCGGGCGACGGCGGGTAGGGACGAGGGTACAGCGAGGAAGGAGCGGGTAGCGGCGGGCTAGTGCGCGGCGGTCTCGCCACCGTCGGGGCGGTAGCGGTTGACGATCATCGTCTGCGTCGACATGACCTGACCGGACTGGCGGGCGACGACGGTGATGACGTTGACGCCGGGCCACACCGGGACATCGGCTTCGAAGCCCATGCGGCCGCCCTGCGCCGACTTGCGGTTCGAGCGATAGAAGACCTTGCGATGCTCGATCTTCGAGACGCGGTTGCTGACGACGATGTAGGCGTCGGCGACCTGTTCGTCATCGCGGGCGGTGCCAGTCAGGTGGATCTTGTCGCCGTTGGTCGAAAGCGGCGGCTGCGAGACCTCCAAGAGCGGCGGCGTCACCTGCCAAACCCAGGACGCAAGCGTCGTCGCATCCTTGGGGCCGAGCGGCGCGCCCAGCTGACCGGCGCTGCTGGCGATGAAGCCGGGGCGACCGGGCTCTAGCTCAACGCGGGTGAAGCCGCCAAAGCTCATGCTGGCGGGGAAGCGATCGCCGCGCTTGGCCCGGCCGATGACCGGTGAGCTGGCGGTGGCCCCAGTGCGGATCTCGACGTCGCTGCTCACCGTGAAGCCGCCGCGCGACTCTTGCCCACGCAGCACGCTCTCGGTGATCGGGAAGCTCAGCTTGTCGGCGACGCTGTCGTGCAGGCCCAGGTCATAGACCTGCAGCTCCACGCGTACCCCGGACTCGGCGAAGGCGCTGTTCACGTCGAAGGTGAAATCGACGGTGCGGCGATCTTTGGGGGCCATCTCGGGCAGTTCGAAGCGCCCCTTGTTGATCAGCACGCCTTCACCGCTGAGATTGCGCAAAAGAGCGACCGGCTTGGTGGCGCGGCCGACCCCGGTGTTTTCGATGTTGACGCGCAGGCGCAGGGTCTCGCCGCGCTGCACCTGGCCATCGCCGTTGGCGCTGCCGCCGTCGTCGATGAGCTGATAGCTGTAGGCGAAGCGCGGTCGCGGCAGGCCTTCGAGACGCACCTGCAGCTCTTTCTGCGCCGGGGCGTGATTGTTCTCTTCGAAGAACACGACGCGCACCGAGTCCTGACGGGTCAGCACTTCCTTGGGCACCTTGACCGGGATGCTCCAGCTCCGCTGCTCGCCGGGGGCGAGACGGCCGAAGACGAACTCGCGCTCTTCGTACAGGTAGTTGTCGGACTTGAGCTGGGCACGCAGCTGACCGGCGATGCCGGGGCCGCGGTTCTTGACGGTGGCGGTAAACAGGATGGTCTCGCCGGCCTTGGCGGCGTTGTCAGGTTTGTCGGTGGTGATGCTGGCTTCCAGGCTGGGGGCCTGGGCCTGCGCGCCGACCGGCGAGAAATCGACGCCGAACTGACGCAGCGAATCGGTCAGGCGGCCCTGCTGCTCGCTGCGCTTGCTGGTGAAGTAGTCGCGGGCTCCCGCCAGCATCTCGTGCCGTCGCCAGCCGTGCACATTGGCCAGCATGTCGCGCGCGTACTGGATGACATAGTCCTCGATGAAGGTGTCGTCGTCATCGGGGCCCAGGTCGTCGAGCGGCTCCTCGTCGTCGTCGCCATCGGGATCGACGCGGGGATCGGTGGGCATCGCCTTGCCCTTGGCCGGCCCCTTCTTGCGCGGATCGGTCCAGATGTAGCGCAGGGTTTCGAGCGGCTTCTCGCTGGTGCGCGCGTTCTGCGACGTGAGGTGCGCATCGAGATCCTGCTCGCGCATGCCCTTGTACGAGCTGAACAGCGACAGGCGGTTCTTTTCGACGCGCATCGGTTCGAGAACGATGTCCGGCGTGATGCCCACCGACTGAATCGACAGGTCGCCGGGGGTCAGGTACTGCGCGATGGTCAGCTTCAGCGCCGAGCCATCATCGTTGTCGTACAGCACCTGCACCGAGCCCTTGCCGAAGGTGCGGCTGCCGATGATGACTGCGCGATCGAGATTCTTCAGCGCGCCGGCGACGATCTCAGAGGCCGAAGCCGAGGAGCCATCGACGAGCACAGCCATCGGGAAGTGCGGCTGGGCCGACGGCGTTGCCCGCTTCTCTTCGCGCTGCTTGTTGGCAAAACCGACGGTGGTGACGATGGTCCCAGACTCCAGGAACTCATCGGCGATCTTGATGGCCTTATCGAGGAGCCCACCCGGGTCGCCGCGCAGGTCGAGCAGCAGGCCATGCAGCGGCTGGCGCTTGGACAGCTCTTCGAGGGCATTGCGGATGTCTTCGTCGCTCTTCTGGTTGAACTGGCTCAGACGGATATAGCCGACGGGACCGGCCGGGGTCTTCATCAGCTGGGTGGTGACGCTGGGCACCTGGATCTCGGCGCGCGTCAGGACCAGGCGGCGGGGAGCTTTTTCGCCGTCACGTTCGGTGTAGATCTCGACGCGGGTGCCCGGCTCGCCGCGCAAGCGATCGACGGCGTCCTGCAGCGCCATGTTGTCGGTGCTATCGCGTTCGATGCGGGTGATGCGATCGCCGCGACGGACGCCCGCGTCCCAGGCCGGTGTGCCCTTCATCGGACGGATGACGCGCAGCCCACCCTTGCGGATGCCGATGACGATGCCGAGGCCGCCAAAGCTGCCGCGCGTCGAGGTCTTCATCTCGGTGTAGGTCTGCGGGTCGAGCAGCACCGAGTGGGGATCGAGGGTCGAGAGCATGCCGTTGGTCGCCGCGTACTCGATGTCGCGGATCGACTGGCTGTCGGTGCCGGGCAAAAGGTTCTGGGTGATGAACTGGAAGATCTCCGACATCTTCGGCGCCAGCGACCAGGCGGCATCGACGTTTTCGATGCTGAACTCGCGGGCAGCGGTATCGACGCGCACCAGCACCAAGTTCTTGTCGGGCTTGGGCTCGACCATGACCTCGGCGACGTGCTTCTGCACCGACTCCAGCGCGGCGATCAGCATCTGCTTGGGGTCGATGCGCGTCGGGTCGACATAGGCGTCGTGCA
>DAORCZ010000918.1:0-3709 GCA_035345735.1 Pseudomonadota bacterium
CTCCCCCGCCGACTTGCTCCTGCCCTCTCCGCTGACTCACTCCCGCAGTCTCGCCACTTCAAACCATGCCTGGCCTACTTGGGCGGTGCGCTACGGGTGGGCGCCGGCGCACGAGCCCGCAGCGCGCTGCGCACCGGCCACAGCGACAGGCCAGCCAACCCCAAAAGCAGCAACGCGAGCAGTGACAAGCGACGGAAGCGACGCCGCGTCTGTAGGCGCTCGATCAGCGCTCCGCGAAGCTCGCCTAGCTGGTCGGCTTGCGCGGCGGCGACGGGCACCAGGTTGAGGCCGGTGACGTTTTCCGCCTGACAGTAGCCGCACAGCACCAAGAGCCGCTGTGCCTCGACGGGCAGCGGCGCCCCGCAGACGCGGCAGTCGGGCGGCGCCCCGCGACGAACCGGGGGACGGGCCGCAAAGTGGGTGGCAATCACCCGCACCGCCGCCCGCGCCGCGACCTGGGCCCGCAGCAAAAACCCCAGCGCGAGGTTGCTGCACAGCGCGGCCAGCGCGAGCGAGAGGCCGTGATACGGGCGCAGCACATGGCGGCCTTGATAGAACTCATCGAACACCGCTCCCGCCACCGGCCAGCTCAGGACAAGCGGCGGCAGGAACAAGAGCAGGGTGGCATTGATGCGCCAGGCGGGTGGCTGCCGCAGGACCTTGCGCAGCAGGTGCTCGCTGTCGATGCGGTCGTGCTCGTGAGCGGCTTGCGCCTGAAGCTGCTGCCGCACAGCCGCGGGCAGCACGATGGCGTGGTCACAGTAGGGGCAGGCCCCCTGCAACCGCGGCGGCACGGGTGCGCCACAACCGGGACAGTGCACAACGGCCAAGCGCTGCGCACCGATGGCCGGGGGCCCGGTATCAGTTACTGACGGGCGGCTGGCCAAACCTTGCAGCGTCTCGGCGATCGAGCGCAGCGAGCGATCTTCGCTGGGCTCATGGCTGATCGCCGCTGTCTCGCCACGAATGCGCAGCGTCTGATGCGCCTCCAGGATGTCCCCGTCGTCCCCCGGGGCATGCTCATCGAGGCGGCAGAAGTCGGCATCCGTCTCGACCAAGGAGTGCTGCGTGCCGTCGAGCGGCCCGCCGCGGATCTCGCAAGCGTCGTCTGCGAGCAGCAGATCACTCGCCCGCCGCTTCCACCCTTCGACGAAAACCCCGAAGGTGGCGAGAACCCAGAAGCCAGCCAACACACCGATGATCACGCCCAGCCAATCGGGCATCACGCTCAAGAAAAACAGTCCGCCGAACACCACCGCCTGCGCCACGCCATAGCTGACGCTGAAGTACTGCAGCGCCGAGGCTCCGGTCGACAGCGGCAGTCGAAAGCGCACGCCAACCAAGCGCGCTGAGCGCGGTCGCCGCAGCGCCCGAAAGTCGCTGAAAAGCCCCCACAGCGCTGCCGCCCCCCCGGCCAAAAAAAACAGCGTGAAGACGCCGATCAGGAGGCCCAGCAGAAAATCTCCAACCCCGCGCGGCGGCGTCCAGTCGGTCCACAGGATGTAGGCGGGTCCATCGGGGTGCTCGTTACTGAAGTCGTCCCAGGACACCCCGACCGGCAGCGAATCGCCGACCTCGCGACGCACCAGTCGGCCAGAAAACGGACCGGCCGCTCCCGCGGGACAGAGCGGCGCGTTTCCTCCGGCAAACGCCACCAGCAGGCGCTGCCCCGTCGGGCCAGAAACCACGCCATAGGTATACGAGGAGCTTGGACGTTGCAGCGGCCGCTCGCACTGCAGGCGTGCATCGCTGAGCCTGACCCAAGCCACCGGACCCGGCTCGACGATCGCGGTCGCCTCGGCCACCGAGACGACGCGAGGCACGGCGGGGGCCAGCCGCCACTCGTTCACGCTCTGCACCATCGATGCGGCCAGCAGTACACCGACCCCGCCAAAGATGACGGCGATGAGCAGATAGACCGAGGGCGAGAAGTGGTAGCGCTCCCCAGCGTCCGTCGGGGCGGACACAGCCTAGTGCTTCTTCTGGATGTACTCGGCGTGACGGCGCAAGAGCTCGCGGACCTTGGCCGGCTCGCTGAGCGCCAGGTTCTTCTGCTGCTTGGGATCGTCGCGCAGGTTGTACAGCTCGTTGAGGTTGTCGGTGAACTTGGCGTAGAGCGCGTACTCGACGCCATCCATCGTATCGACGATGGCGCGCTCGTTCTTCGGCCACGCGGTGCAGGGCAGCATCTCGGCCACCACCGGTGGATGCGGGGTCCCCGCCGGCAAGGGCTCGCCCAGCACCAGATTCGCCAGCGAGCGACCGCGGAAGCTAGCCGGCAGCGGCACTCCCGCGAGATCCAGCACCGTCGGAGCCAGGTCGATCAGGCTAGCCCGCTCGCTGATTACCTGCGGTCCCTTGCCAGGCACATGGATCAGAAGCGGCACGCGCAGGACTTCGTTGTAAAGCGACTCGCCGTGGAAGTAGAGCGGCTCGCCACCGAGCTTGTGCTCGCCAAACGCCTCGCCGTGATCGGCGAAGACCACGACCGCCGTCTTGTCAGCGAGACCGGCATCGCGCAGCGCTCCCAAGATCAGGCCGATGTGCTTGTCGGTGAACTGCACCTCGGCGTCGTAGCGCGCCTCCATGAACTTCCACCCTTTGGGCACTGGATACTCGGGGTGATCCATGTACGTGCTGTGCGGATCAAAGAGGTGCGTCCACAGCACAAAGCGCGAGCCCGGCGTCGCCTGCCCCGCTGCTGCCAGCCGCTTGAGCTTGTCGATGACGGCCTGCGTGATGCGCGGCGCGGCGATGTCGCTGTTCGAGTCTTTGAGATTGCGGGCCGTCGGGTTCTGCCACTCGGCAAAGCCGGTGCCGAGGTTGGTCTTGGTTTCGAGATAGAAGTGCGAAAACACGCCATAGGGGGTCACGCCCGCCGCCGCCAGCCCGCTAAACAGCGTCGCATCCTTGCCGGTGAGCGGCGAAAAGTTCAGCGACTGCTTCACGAAGTGAACTTCCGAAGGCAGGCGCGAGGTCAGAAACGAAGGGAAGCTGCGCGGCGTGTTCGGCGCCTGCGCGTAGACCTGCGTGAAGTGCGCACTGCGCCCCGCGAGCTCGGCCAGCACCGGCGCGACCTCCGGCTTGATGCGGTCGGCGCGCAGCGTATCGACGGTGATGATCAGCCAGTTGCCGGCAAAGCGAGCCGCGCTGGGCGGACTCGACGGACTCGACGGACTCGGCATCGCTGCCGCGGCAGGCTTAGGGGCGGGGGCCGGGGGCGGCGGCGGCTCGATCGCCGGCGGCGTCGCGTCTTGCCCATCGCAGTCCTCGTCGCGACCGTTGCCCGGCTCGTCTTCGGCTCCCGGGTGGACATCGGGATCGTGGTCGTTGCAGTCCCCGCCCCCCAGACGGGAGGCATAACCGTCGCCATCACGATCGTAAAGCGCCTGAAAGCGCTTGAAGAAGAAGCGCGCCCCCGCGGTCTCTTCGGCGATGAGAGCCCGCGAGCGGGGCTCTTCGCCAAAGCCGCGCAGCGTCTGCAAAAGCGAGGTCGCGACAAACAGCAGCGAGCCCGCGAGCACCAAGAGTTCGAGCGTCACGCGCCGCACCGAGCCCGCGCCGCGACGACCCAGCGCCCACAAGAGCAGCACAGTGACCAGCCCCGTCGCGCCCAGCGCCTTCCACGGTCCAAAGTGGATGATGCGCCAGTCGACCGAGAGCACCGCCGCCACCGCCACCAGCAGCGCTCCCGCCAGGCACAGTCCCA
>DAORCZ010000919.1:0-3707 GCA_035345735.1 Pseudomonadota bacterium
CATTACCCAGGCGACCGAGGCGTGCAGCCTGCTGCGGTGTGATGCGCATGCCGTGCGTGACGACGGTGAAGAACAGGTGCGGTCGGGCCGCCAGCACGTCGAGAAATCCCTCGGCCCAGCTCGGCGACAGAAACGGCTCGCCCTTGCCAACGACGTGGATGATGTAGGCGCCGCAGGACTCGGCCTCGTCGATCATCCAGGCGACGTCCGCACGAGAGGGCGGTTGGCCCTGGCGATCTTCTTGCGTGTAGCAGCCGTGACAGGACAGGTCGCAGTGCGGATACAGCGCCAGCTGGGCCTGATTCAGAAGCGGCGACTCGGCCGTTGGACAGCGACCCGCGAAGTAGCGGGCGATGGCGCGCAGCTCGGCGATCACCAGCAGACGCAGAAAGCGATCGAGTCGTCGCGCTGCTTGCCCCGCCGGCGTCTGGTCCACGTAAGCCTGCGCCCGTCGCATCGTCTTTTCGCCAAAGTGCTGGAAGAACCAGCGCACAAAGCGACGGCTGGGCGTATCCGGCAGGCCGGCGCATGGCGAGTCGGCGGCGAGATACCAGCGCAGCAGACGATCGAGCGGGCCGCGTGGCAGCAGGCGGCGCAGGTGCAGGAGGCCGGTCAGGCACAGCTCCGACAGACGACGCAGCGGCCGGCTGTTGAGGACATCGATGACCCGCGACATCAGCCGGATGGCGCCGTCGCCGCGGGCCGGGCTTATGATCGCAGACTTCGCAGGGGTGGAGAGCGCGTGCATCGTCGTCCTCGGGGCGAGACCGGCAGCGACGCCTGGGCCTCGGAGCCACACCAGGTGCAGCTTATCGTGTTGCGCCGAGCGGCGGGCAAACATTAGCCCCGGCGCGCGGTGTTGGGGGGACGGCGAGGCCTCGGCGGGATCGGTCAGCCTGCGTCGCTCCCCCCGGAGCTGAGACGCCGACTAGCTGCCGCTTGCCCAAGCTGGGGCAACTGTGCAGTCTGGTGAATCGTGGACCCCAAGCTGCAGCCCGCGGCCGCAAGCGACCCGCCTGAACCGGAGGCAGCGGCGGCTGCCCCGCCGGCGGAAGCGGTGCGTCCGGCCGGGCGCAAGCGACGGCGCGGCAACGACTCGCAGCCGGCCCGGGCCGACGACGAGGCACCTGGTGCGACGCGGGCCCTGTTCCCCCAGCGCTTCCGACAGCTCTGTGTCTTTGGCGTCCTTCTGGTCTGCGTGTTCTTCGCCATCGACGTCACGTATCCCTGGCCGGCCGAAGTGATCTTCGGACCGCGGCAGTTCTTCGGCCTGCGCACGCTCTGGGTTGCGGGCTACATGATGCTGCTCGCGACTTCGTACATCCATGAACTGTCGTTTCGCGCGCAGGTCGTGCGCGACGTGCTGTTGACGGCGCTCGGCTCGGTCTGCGTCGGCGTGCTGTGCGCGCATACCGGCCGCTTGGCCAGCCCGCACTACGGCAGCCTGATCATCCTCATGCTGGCGCGCTTCGTGCTTTTGCCCGGAGCCTTTCTGCGTGTGGCACCCGTCTCGCTGTTCATGCTGTTTACGTTCGTCGGCTTTGCCTGCCTGTGGCCATCGCCGTTTCCGCGCCCAGGTTTCTTTGGGGTCCATGGTCTGCTGACACTGGCCGTGATCATCGGAGCCATGGTGCCGGGCCTGCTGGGCGCGATTGCGGCGGACCGGCTGACGCTGGGTCTGGCCACGGCGCGGCTGATGGGACGCTATCGACTCATCCGTCGGCTGGGGCAGGGCGGCATGGGCGAGGTGCACTTGGCCTATCACGCCTCGCTGCGTCGTCCCTGTGCGGTGAAGATCCTCAAGGAGGGCATCGCCGACGCCACCGCCATGGCCCGCTTCGAACGCGAAGCCGAAGCCGCCAGCCGCTTGCGCCATCCCAACACCATCGCGGTATTCGACTTCGGTCGTACCGCTGCCGGTCAGCCTTACTACGTCATGGAGTTTCTCGACGGTAGCGACCTCGCACAGCTCGTCCGGCGCGAGGGCCTGCTGCCGCCCGATCGCGCGGTCTATCTGCTGGAGCAGATCGCCGGCTCGCTGGCTGAAGCGCACTCGCTGGACATGATCCACCGCGACGTGAAACCGGGAAACCTGTTCATCACGACGATGGGCGGGGCGGGTGACTTCGTGAAGGTGCTCGACTTTGGCTTGGTCAAAGGCGTCGATCTGGGCCCCGATCTGACGCGGCCCGATGCCTTCATGGGCACGCCGCGCTACATGGCACCCGAGGCGCTGTGCGGTCAGCCGGTCGATGCGCGCGCCGACGTCTACGCGCTGGGCACCGTTGCCTATTTCATGCTGTGTGGCGAGCCGCCGTTTTCGTCCGGCGACGCCTACCTGGACGTGTATCGCCAGATTCACGATCCGCCGCCGCCGATCAGCAGCCGACGCGATCCCAGCCTGCCGGCCCCCTCGCGCGAGCTCTTGGAGATTATCGAGCGCTGCCTGCAGAAAGAGCGGGCTCGCCGGCCCGCCACCGCTGCCGAAGTCCTGACGGCGCTGGAAAAAACACCTGAGCATGGTCGCTGGCGGGCCCCTCTGGTCTCGGCGAGCGCCCGCAGTCGCGCGGTGCTGGCGGAGCTGGCAGAACTCGCCCACTCGGCCGATGAGCTGGCCCCGACCGATCCCGCAGCCCGCGGCTCGGGCGAGCACGTGGCGGTGATGGCCGAGCTACGCGCTGGGTCGCGGCAGCCGGGGGCCGGTGGGGCCGGGGCCGCAGCGGCCGATGAGGCGCCTGGCCCGTCGGAGTAGCCCCGGTCCGCCGATGACTCGCGCCCCCCTCCGTGGCGAGGCTGGGAACTGGCGCCGGCTGGCCCTCGTATTGTTCTTCAGCGCATGAGCCCCGCCCCCGTTCACGGTCTCGCTGAGTCTCGCCCGCTGCGAGCCTTGGCGGCGCTTGTGCTCTATGTCGCGGCAGCGCTCCTGCTCCCAGCGCTGCACCTGACCTTCCACGATCGCGCGCACGATCACCTGCCGCACGGGCTGCGCCTGCACCCGCTGGGGGCGGCTCACCTTCAGCCCGGCTCAGCTGACGAGCACTCGCCTGATCATCAGCACGCGCTCCGTCAGGACGCGCCGCAGCCCCAGTCCGGTCCTGCGTTGTCGTCGCCCCCCGCCTGGCCATCGCACCCCGTCGTACACGGTGCCGGCAGCCTGGCGCACTTTGCTGCCGGCTACATCGCGTCGCCGGAGCCGGCCGTCCTACCCCTTGGCCGCGCATCGGCCTCGCCGCTGCCGCCTCGGCTCTTCTCGTCGTGGATTCCTGCCGCTCAGCCGCTCGCCTCGCACTCGCCTCGCGCTCCGCCGCCTCTTGTCGCCTGAAGTCGCCAGTCCTTAGCACCGCACAAGAGCCTCGCAGCCCGAGAGGAGCGCCATGCCCGCGAGCCGTTCCCTGCGTCGCGCCGTCGCGCGCGCGCTTTTTGTCCTTTGCTTGCCCAGCGTTGGCTGGGCTCAGACTTCCCCCCCACAGCCCCCGTCCCCTGCAGCGGAAGAGGCCGCCGCTGCACCGACTTCGACCGTGCCACCCATCGCTGGCCCCGCCACGCCCGCGCCCGTCCTCGCCGAATCGCCGCCGGTCGTGGCAGCAGCGTCGGGGCCAGTGCCCGCCGGCGGGCCCCCGACGGGGGGCCCACCTGCCCTGATTCCCACGCCGATCCCGCCTAGCCCAGTGCCTGAGCCGACTTCGTCCCGCCAGGCGACGCCATAC
>DAORCZ010000920.1:0-3706 GCA_035345735.1 Pseudomonadota bacterium
AGCCGTTCGCTTTCTCGGCCCCCGTGGCGAGCTTCCGCCGAAATCATCGCAAGGCGCTGTGCATCGATGGGGTGATCGGCCACGTCGGTGGGCTGTGCATCGGGGATGCCTGGGCGGGAGATTTTGACGGCAACGGTGGCGGGGATGCGCCCTGGCGGGACACTGCGGTTCGCTTCGCCGGTCCAGCCGCAGCCGAGCTGTGTCTGGCTTTTGACGAGACCTGGTCGCTGTCGGGCCCAAGCTTGCCGCGTCGTCTATGGCATCCGCGGGCCTCAGACGCGACGGGCGATTTGGCTGCGCTGTCGATCTCGGCCCCTGACTGCCCCTGCGTTTCGATGACGGCGCCGGTGCGGGTGATTGCCGGTGTGCCGTGGCGATCGCGCATCTATCGCCTAACCCAGGTGCTGCTCGCCAACGCCGGCAAGCGCATCTGGATCACCGATGCCTATTTCCTGACGCCGACGCCGCTATACGAGGCGCTGCTAGCGGCAGCCCGGGACGGCGTCGATGTGCGCGTGCTGGTGCCAGGACGGTCTGACCTGCCCTGGATTCGCTGGGCTGGGCATGCTGGTTTTGCCAACCTGCTCGACGCGGGCGTGAAGATCTACGAGTGGCTGGGGCCGATGCTGCACGCCAAGACGATGGTGGTCGACGGGCGCTATGGACGCATCGGCAGCTCGAACCTCAACATGGCCAGCCTGTTTACCAATTGGGAGCTCGATGCCGTCGTCGAGGACGAGGCGTTCGCGGCGGCCATGGAAGATCAGTTCCGACGCGACTTGGCGCAGGCTTCTGAGCTCGTGCTGCGTCGGCGGAGCCTGAGCCGCCCCAGCCTGCCAGCCGTCCCCGCGACGCCGGGAAGCAGTGCCAGCGGGACAGTGGCGGTGCGCCAGCGTGGGCGCTCCGGCCGTGCCGTGGCGCGGGCTTCGGCGCTGGTGCTGGGCGTGGCGCTGCGACGGCCGTATGAGCGTAGCCCGGTGACGCTGTCGATGCTGCTTACGGTGCTGTCGCTGGCCATCACTTTACTGGGCTTGCTGTACCCGATGCAGCTTGGCTGGTTCGTTGCCGGCCTCTGTGGCTGGCTGACGCTGGGTGCTCTGCTGCGAGCCCTGTCGGCGCTCACCGATCCGGGACGGAAGCCACGCGGGCGGCGCGGGCGGCGGGCGGCCCCGCCGTCTCCCGAATCGGGCGCGAAATAGTGTTATAACCCGCCGCGATGGAAGCGACGGGCGAAGCAGCAAGCGGAGCAACCAACGCAGGCAGCGGAACTGAGGCCGCTGTGCATGCCGCACCTGCCGACGGACTCTCGGCGGAGTCAGAGCTCCTCCAGCTAGCCCGCGCCACCCGGCAGCAGCTAGAGCGCTTGCGGGACGCAGGGGTCAGCGGCGTGCCCCGCGCCAAGGTCAGCTCTCGACGAGCGGCACCGGAAGCCAGCCCGGCGCGAGCGTCTGCTCCGCCCGCGCGACCAGCCCCACCGCCCACTCACGCCCCGTCCGCCCCCTTCGAGCCCGGGGCCGCCCCTCCGGTCCCGCCAGCCATCGCCGAACATCGGGCGCCTGCTGTGCGTCCGACGAGTCCTGCGGCGCCGCCTGCCGGTGCCGCAGGAGGCTCGCCGGGTCCGTCGCGCAGCCTGTCGCTGGTTGAGGTCAACTATGCCGAGCTGCCACCACCGGGTGCGCTGCGCGGTCGTGAGGGGCTGCTCGAGCTCTCGCGCCTGCTCGGTGACTGTCAGCGCTGTAAGCTCTGCCACGGCCGCAACCACATCGTATTCGCCGACGGCAGCCCGGAAGCCGTATTGGCCTTTGTTGGCGAGGGACCGGGGGCGGATGAAGACCGCCTAGGACGGCCGTTCGTCGGCGCTGCCGGCCAGCTCCTCGACAAGATGATCGATGCCATGGGGGCCGAGGCGCGCAAGCGCGGATACGCCGACCTCTCGGCGCGACTGTCACGGCAGGCCGTCTACATTGCCAACGTCGTGAAGTGCCGCCCTCCCGGCAACCGCACCCCCGAGCTCGACGAGATGGCGGCCTGCTCGCCCTTCCTCCGAAGGCAGCTTTTGGCGCTGCGCCCTGGGCTGCGTGCCATCGTTGCTCTGGGGCGGACACCGACCCAGTACCTGCTGCGCTCGACGGCGCCAATCAGTGGCCTGCGTGGCCAGTTTGCAGCGTGGGAAGGGATCCCTGTGATGCCGACCTATCACCCGGCGTACCTGCTGCGGACGCCGAGTGCGAAGCGACAGGTCTGGGAGGACCTGCAGAAAGTGATCGAAGCGCTGGGCCGACCTGGCTCGCCCAGTGCAGCTGGGGCCGCCCGTTCTCCCGACGGGGAAGTCAGCCCCGCAAGCCCGCAACCGTGAGGATGTCCATGTCCCGTACTCTGCTTCGCTCGGCTCAAAAAATGCTGTCGTCCCTGCCCCTGACGCTGACTCTTGTGGCGGTACCGGCCTACGCAGGCGGACCAGCGGCCGGGGCCATCGTCATCACCGACCACATGCTGAATCCGGCGCTGTCCAGCTTTCAGTCTGATCTGAAGTCGGAAGCGAAGAGCAGCCTGGCGCAGAACCCCGATACCGAGTCGTGGAAGGTGCATTTCGTCGCCCACCTCAAGAAGTCGCCCGGCTCGCCAGACGTCAACATCGTCTTTTACGAGATGGGTCAGGCCGCCAAGCAGGCCAGCAAGCCGGTCGGTGCCGATGCGCATGAGCCCGTGCAGGCCTATCCGATCAAGACCAAGCAGACCGCGACGATGCTGATCTCGGAAGTCACGCTGAAGAAAGAGGAGGGCTTCAAGCCCGGCGGCAAGTATCAGGTGCTGATCACGCGCCTGATCAACGGCAAAGAAGAGGTCTACGCCCGCACCGCCATCGAGTTGAAGTAGGGCCCGTCGGTCATCGCCCGCTCTTGCGTGGCTGGGGGGATTCGCGGAACGATGGCGGGATGGCGAAACAAGACAAGCTGGTGGCGCAGGATGACTGGAAAAGCCGCGTCGTTCGCTCCCCGGCTGGCTATTACGAGCTGAGCACCGAGGACACCGGCGAGGTTCCGGTGCGGCTGTTCTTCACCCCGGCCCTGCTGGCCGCGGCCGAGACGACGCTGTATCGCCAGATCGTCAACGCCGCGCGTTTCCCGGGAGCCAAGCTGGTGGCGATTACGCCCGACGCGCACTACGGCTACGGTGTGCCGGTGGGCTGCGTCATCCTGACCGATGCGCAGTGGGGGGCGGTGGCGATGGGGCCGGTGGGCTTTGACATCGGCTGCGGCATGATGAGCGCGCGCTCCGACGTCGAGGCAGAAGAGGCCACGCCCGATCGGCGGCGGGCTTTCAACGCGGCCGTCATGGAGCGCGTCGAGATGGGCATGGGCGGCGTCAGTCGGCGTTTCTCTGGCGTCGATAAGCGCGAGTTCAACGAGTTGGTGCGCGGCGGCGCCGAGTACTACGTCGAGCGCTATGGTGCCGCCTTCGATCGCAGCCATGCCGAGCGCCACCGCATCCCCGTCGACGACGGCTGGGACATCCCCTGGGGCGGCCCCGGACGCCCCGAGCGCGGACTGGCGCAGATCGGCTCGCTGGGCGGCGGAAATCACTTCATTGAGCTGCAGCGCTCGACGCAGAGCGGCACGCTGTTTGTGCAGGTTCACACCGGCAGTCGCGGCTTTGGGCACGGCCTGGCGACAAACTACTTCGAGCTCGCACGCTCCGAACGCCC
>DAORCZ010000921.1:0-3701 GCA_035345735.1 Pseudomonadota bacterium
CCGCCGGTCTGCAGACCAGCCTGCCGTCGTTTTCGCTGCTGCGGGCGGCTGCGCAAGGACGTGAAGCGCTGGCCCAGCGACAGGCGTTGCAAGCGCAGCGCCGTCAGCGTGAGCAGGAGATCGAAGGTCAGCTGCAGGCCGCGCTGCTACGTGCGGAGACGGCACTGCGGCATATGCGCTTTCACGCCGGGACCTTGCTGCCGCTCTCCGAGCGGTCGCTGCGGGCCGCGCAAGCCGGATATCAGAGTGGTCGCGTGCCGCTCAGCTTGCTGTTAGAGACGGCGCGTCGCTTGGTTGAACATCAGCTGGAGTTCGAGCGCTATCAAGCCGAGCTAGGTCAGCGTCTGGCCGAGCTAGAGGCCGAGAGCGGGCTGCCGTTATTGAGCGGAGCGCCCGCCGAGCAGGAAGCGACGGTGGGCCCTGCCAGTTCAGCGGTGAGGGCGGGAGGGATACCATGAGGGTAGAGCGGCGGCGTCGGCGAGTTTTTTGGGCGGGGGCGCTGCTGCTGCCCGGGCTGCTCGGCGCCTGTCCGTCTGAGCCGCGGCGGACCGCCGATGCACCCCGAGCCGATGCGGCAGTGACGGCGAGTCTGCCACCGAGCCAGGCCGCACCAGCCCCCAAGTATCAGTGCCCGATGCATCCGCAGGTGGTCAGTGACAAGCCGGGCGACTGTCCGATCTGCAACATGCAGCTTGTGCCAGCACCCACTGCTCCGGCCGGCGCATCGCCAGCTTCGGTGGGGGGCGCGGCCAAGGGCCAGGCAGCAGATCTCGCACCGATCACGCTGGATGAGGCACGTCAGCAGCAGATGGGTCTAAAGACCGCGGTCTCGCGCAAGCAGACCTTCGGCGGTGTGCTGCGGGCGGCCGGTCGCTTCGCGTTCGACGAGACGCGTGTCCACCACATCCACACTCGCTTTGAAGCCTATGTCGAGCAGGTGTTCGCCGACTTCACCGGCAAGTTCGTCAAGAAGGGCGAGCCGCTGCTGTCGCTGTATTCCCCCGATCTCTACGCCGCCCAGCAGGAATACCTGATCGCCCTGCGCCAGAGTCGCAGTCCGGGCGCGGCATCGCCGCTTGGCCCGGGTGGACGGGTGGACCGCGACGTCGATTTGCTGGCGGCAGCGCGACAGAAGCTCTTGCTGTGGAACATCAGTTGGGCCGACATCCGCGCGCTTGAGGGAAGTGGCCAGCCGAGTCGCAGCGTGAAGATCTACGCCCCAAGCTCGGGTTATGTCGTGGCCAAGACCGCGGTGCATGGCATGCGCGTCAAGCCCGAGGACTCGCTGTTTGACATCGTCGATCTATCGCGCTTGTGGGTCTTGGCGGACTGCTACGAGTACGAACTGCCGCGCCTGCGCGTCGGACAGAACGCCACCGTAACCGTCGCCTACTTTCCCGATCACAAGTGGAGCGGGCGCATCACCTACATCTATCCGGCGATCGATCCGCTGACCCGCACCGTGCGCGTGCGCCTGGAAGTCGACAATCCGCAAGACATGCTGAAGGCCGAGATGCTGGCCACCGTGGCGGTGGCCGTTGCGCCGCGCCAGGCGCTGGTTGTGCCCGAGGATGCCGTCATCGAGACCGGCACTCGCAAGCTGGTATTCGTCGTCGAAAATCAGGGGCCATCCACAATGCGCCTAGTGCCGCGCGAGGTCACCACCGGCGAGCGAGCCGAAGACCTGTACGAGATCACCTCCGGCTTGGCCGAGAACGAGCGGGTGGCGGTGGCCGCGACGTTCTTGCTCGATTCCGAGTCGCGCTTGCAAGCTGCGCTGCGCAACATCGGCGATGCGCCGACGCCTACGCCAGCAACGAAGCCCAGCCCGCCGCCCGAGCCGAGCCCAGCGCCCGATGCCGGGGCCGCGTCGGCTCCGCAGCCGCTCCATCATCACCATGCCCATCCTTAGGCGGCTTATCGAGTGGTCGGCGAGCCATCGCGTGCTCGTCGTCCTGCTGTCGGCAGCGGCGCTGGGCTTGTCGCTGCTGCTTCTGCGCGATATTCCGCTCGATGCGATTCCCGATCTATCGGATACCCAGGTCATCGTCTATTCGCGCTGGGAGCAGAGCCCGAACGTCATCGAGGATCAAGTCACCTATCCGATCGTCACGTCGCTGCTCGGGACGCCCAAGGTCAAGACCATCCGCGGCTTTTCCGACTTTGGTTATTCCTATGTCTACGTCCTGTTTGAAGACGGCACCGATCCCTACTGGGCTCGCTCGCGCGTGGCGGAGTTTCTGCCGAAGATCCAGGCCCGGCTACCGCCTGAAGTACGGACTGAGCTAGGACCCGACGCCGCTGGCGTGGGCTGGGTCTTTGAGTACGCGCTGGTCGACGAATCCGGCGGGCACTCGCTGGCTGAGCTGCGCTCGTACCAGGACTGGTTTCTGCGCTATGCCCTGCAGGCCGTGCCCGGGGTTGCCGAGGTCGCGACGCTGGGTGGTGGGGTGAAGCAGTATCAGGTCACGGTCGATCCGGTGCGACTGGCGGCGGCGCGCGTCAGCCTGCGCGATGTCGTCGATTCGCTGCGCAAGAGCAACAGCGAAGTCGGCGGCCGTCTGCTGGAGCTGGGCGGACGCGAGTACATGATCCGCGGCCGCGGTCGCATCGCCGCGGTCAGCGACATCGAGCAGATCGTGCTGCGCGCCAGCCAGACCGGTACCCCGCTGCGCATTGGCGACATCGGTCGCGTCAGCATCGGGCCCGACTTGCGCCGCGGCATCGCCGATCTCGACGGGCGGGGCGAGGTGGTGGGCGGCATCGTGGTCATGCGCTACGGCGAAAACGCGCTGCGCGTCATTGAACGCGTCAAGGCCCGCCTCGCCGAGCTTGCCCCTTCGTTGCCCAGCGGAGTGCGCGTGGTGACCACTTACGATCGGTCTGATCTGATCGAGCGCGCGCTCTCCACGCTGTCGCTCAAGCTGCGCGAAGAGATGCTGATCGTGGCTGCTGTCATCCTGCTCTTCCTTTGGCATTTCCCGTCGGCGATCGTGCCGATTCTGACCATCCCGATCTCGGTCTTTCTCGCCTTCATCCCGATGTATCTCTTGGGCCTGACGGCCAACCTGATGTCGCTGTCGGGCATCGCGATCTCGATCGGTGTCTTGGTCGATGGCGCGATCGTCGAGGTCGAAAATGCCTATCAGAAGCTGCACGCCTGGCAGGCGGCGGGGGGGCTGTCGCGGCCGAATGCCGATGCGGAAGCGCGCGCCGTGCGGCTGCAGGCGCTGGTCGAGGTCGGCCCGTCGGTATTCTTCTCGCTGCTGGTCGTCGCCGTGGCCTTCGTGCCGGTGTTTGCGCTGGTCGATCAGGAGGGGCGCTTGTTCCGACCGCTGGCGGTCAGCAAGAACCTGGCGATGGCCATTGCCGCGCTGCTCGCAGTCACGCTGGATCCGGCGATGCGCATGCTGCTGACGCGGCTGCGGCCGTTTTCGTTCCGCCCTCGGCTCCTCTCGCGGCTGCTCACGCAGATCTGGGTGGGCACCTACCACGCCGAAGAACAGCACCCGATCACGCGCGTTCTGGGGCGCGCCTATGCCCCGGCTTGTCGCTGGGTACTGCGGCATCCTCGCCTGACCGTGGCGGCGGCGCTGGCACTCATTGCTTCGACGGTGCCGATCTACCTGCGGCTAGGCTCGGAGTTCATGCCGCCGCTTTACGAAGGCAGCATCCTGTACATGCCGACGACGCTGCCGGGC
>DAORCZ010000922.1:0-3699 GCA_035345735.1 Pseudomonadota bacterium
CTCGTTTGCGACCTTCGCGGCGGCGTCTGAGCTGGTGGTGCCGAACAGCGACTTCACCACGCAGGAGGTGGGCGAGCTTGCGTTCAGTGATGAGCTAGAGAGCCAGAGCATCGACGGCCGCAAGGCGCTGGCCAACGCCGTGTTTCTGACGGGGCTGGCGATCGAGCGACAGCAGACCTTGCAAGAGCTGAAATCGAACGAAGAGCGCTTCCGGCTGCTGTTCAACGGCATCTCGGACTATGCGCTGCTGCTGGTCGAGTCGCCGCTGCGCATCCGCACGTGGAACGCCGGGGCGCAGCGCATCTTCGGCTACACCGAGAGCGAAGCCATCGGCATGCACGCCGAGGAGCTGTACACCCCCGAGGAGCGCGCGATGGGCCTCCTGCAGCAGCGGATGCGGACCATGCACGCTCAAGGGCGGGTTGAGTTTGAAGGCTGGCGGCGGCGCAAGGACGGCTCGCAGTTCTGGGCGTCGACCGTGGCCAGCGTGCTGCATGAAGAAGATGGCTCGGTTCGCGGTATCGCCGTCATCATCCGCGACCTGACCGAAAAGCGGCGCCTGGATGAACAGCTGCGGCAGTCGCAGAAGATGGATGCCATCGGTCGCCTGGCGGGCGGGGTGGCCCACGACTTCAACAACCTGCTCATGATCATCAACGGCTACTCCGAGCTGCTGATGACCCACCTGGCCGATGATCCCGAGCTGGCCGAGACGGTGAGCGCGATTCGCGACGCGGGCGAGCGCGCGGCGACGCTGACCGGTCAGCTCCTGGCGTTTAGTCGCAAGGCCCTCGTCGAGCCCAAGCTGCTCGATCTCAACGCCGTGGTCGGTGCCGCCGGACGCATGCTGCAGCGCCTGCTGGGGGAAGACATTCAGCTGAGCACACAGCTTGCGCCGCAGCTGGGGCGCATCCGGCTGGACCCGGGGCAGCTCGATCAGATCCTCCTCAACCTGGCGGCGAATGCTCGCGATGCCATGCCGACCGGGGGCACGCTGCAGATTCAGACCTCGGCCGTCGAGATCGACGGCTCGCGCAGCGCCGAGTTCGGCCCCCTGCGCCCGGGCCAGTATGCGCAGCTTCTGATCCGCGACAGCGGGGCGGGCATGCCCGACGATGTGCGCCAGCACCTGTTCGAGCCGTTCTACACCACCAAGCAGACCGGCAGCGGCACCGGTCTGGGGCTGGCGATGGTGTACGGCATCGTGCAGCAAGCGGGCGGCGGCATTCATGTCGAGAGCGCGCCGGGACGGGGCACGCAGTTCCGCATCGTCTTTCCTCTCGCTGCGGTCCGTCCCCAGAGCAGCCCACCGGTTCAGCACAGCGTGCCGCGGGGCAGCGAGACGATCTTGGTCGTAGAGGATGAAGACGCCGTGCGGCAGATCGTGTGCTTGTCGCTGCAGGCGCTGGGCTATCGCGTGATGTCGGCCGGCTCGGCGCGGGCGGCACTGGAGATCGCGACGACGCATGCCGGGCCGATCCATGTGCTGCTGACCGATGTGGTGATGCCCGATGTCGGCGGCCGGACCCTGGCCGAGCAGCTTCTTAAGCTGCGTCCACAGACCCGGGTGCTTTATATGAGCGGGTACACCGACGATGCCGTGGTCCGCCATGGGATCGAGGCGGCCACCGTCGCGTTTCTGCAGAAGCCCTTCACGCCGCTGTCGCTGGCCAGCAAGCTGCGCGAGCTTCTAGACAGCTGAGGCCCGCGATCGAAGCCGGCTGATCGACGCCAGCTGATCGACGCGCGGCCCTCACCTTTGCGACGGCGCGGTGTCTACGGCACGAACGGCACTTCGGTGATGTAGCCGGTGATCTTGGAAGGCGCGGTCGACGTTCCGCCGAAGTAAAGACCGGCAGCCCACTTCAGCGCTGTGGCCGAGGTGGTGGCGCAGGCGCGAGGCAGCGTGGCACTGACGTTGATGGCGCGACCGCGGACGCTGCCCGTCACCGCGAAGCGATACTGCGCGCCATCGATGAAGACGCGATAGCGCAGTGGCGCGTCGGCCGAAAGGTCGGCGGCGTCGAGCGTAAACAGCGGCATGCTCAGCCACAGGTGCTTGCTGTTGTTGTTGGCGTAGGCGGTGATCTCCAGCACGTTGGGCGTGGTGTCGAGGCGCCAGCGCCAGCCGAACATCGCGCCGTTCACCGCCAGATCGACGGTGCCGCAGTCGGAAAAACCCGGCAGCTTGTTCCAGTCCAGCTGATCCTCGGGCTGCATCGGGTGGGTGAGGACGTAGGCGGCGGAGGCGTTGAAGCGGAAGCGGTAATCGCGGCCGGCGACGCTGGTGAACCAAGCCAGCGGGTTCCCCGCCGAGCCGCCACTGACCCGCGCGCTGTGCGCCCCGACATCGAGGGTGTAAAGCGCCCAGCCCGCAGCAAGCTGCGCCTGCTCCTCGGGGCTTAGCGTCTCGCCGGGGTCGGCGGGGGCCGGGTCGGCAGGCGGTGGATTTGGCGCGGTCGCGAGCTCGGGATCTGGCGAGCAGGCGGTGGTGGCCAAGCCGATGAGGAGTCCCCCCGCCCAGCGGACGGAAGTCCTTCCCCTTGCAAGTGTCTGGGTGTTCAGCATGCAGCCAGTCTACGACGAGTACGCAGCAAGTCGGGCTGGCTGTTGGGGGGCGATCAGCCGACCTTCGGATCGACGTCAAACCACACGAGGCCGTAGTCGAAGCACAGCTCTTCACCAGCTGCGATATCGCGCAGCGCGACGGCTGACATGGCGTCCGGAATCGGACCATCGATCATCTCGATGTTCGGCGTCGCAGAGTGGTTGTAAAGCGACAGCAGACCCCAGGCGTAACCCATCTCGCGGCCGGGCTGCTGGGTCATCGTAAAGATGTGGTGCAGGGCGGGATTTTCGTGATGCTCACCGGCCGGCAGGAAGCGCCGATCGAACAAGCTGATGGGGGACCACTCGACCACGCTGCCTTTCGTCAGATCGCGCCGGGCAAACACGCCGCGGCCCTTTCCCGGGATCCGCCGCCAGACCACATTGGGATGGTGCTGGTTTTCGGCGATGAGCGCGTCCATCTCTGCATCGGTCATGGCCTCGATCGCGTCCGACATGCTGCCTCCAGTGGGCGAATATATCATTCATTCCCGCTACTTAGACAGCTCAGCCGTGGGCGCGTCCGGGGCGATGCTAGCGGGTGCAGAACGACGCGGTGCCAAGCAGGGTGCAGGTCCCGCCTGGGCAGTCGGCAGGCGTGCTGCAGCGCCGGGGAGCACAGACGGTGACGCCGGGCGCGCTGCCGGGGAGCGTGAAGCCAAGACCCCCGCTGCCGTTTGCCGCCTGGCAAGCCAGCAGCGGATCACTGCAGGGGTGGCTGGCATCGCAGCGGGCCAGGCAGCGCGGCGCAGTCGGAGCAGGCGGGCTGGCGCTAGCAAACGCGGCGCAGGCGGCGGTGCTGGGGCAGTCGCTTTCGGTGGCGCAGGCGGCGCTGCACACCCCGCGCAGGCCGAGCGCAAGACAGCTGCCAAGTGCGCAGGCCGAAGGATCAAGCGTGCCATCCGGCAGTGCACAGCCGGCCCCGACGTCGGCGGGCTGGGCGGCAAAACAGGCTCGGCCGAAGGTGTAGGCGCCTCCTGCCTTCTCACCGCTCTTGAGCGTCGGTAGCTCGCGGCACAGGAAGTCGGGGCGGCAGCCACCGTCGCCGCCACACGACGGCACACACTGCGGCAGCCGCCAGGTATCGCTGGC
>DAORCZ010000923.1:0-3697 GCA_035345735.1 Pseudomonadota bacterium
GAGCGCGGCATGACCGACGCACAGGTCGGCGGCACGGTGACCATCGCGGCGATTGGCTCGATCCCGCTGATTCTCTATTCCGGTCGGCTGCTCGATCGCTTTGGCCGAAGGACGGGCGCGGTGATCATCTTTGGTCTGACGGCGCTATCGACGGTGACGACCTATCAGCTGACCAGCCGAGGGGCCATCACCGCGGCGCTGACCCTTGGCATCTTCGGCATCTCGGCGGTGCTGCCGGTGCTCAATGCCTTCACCACCGAGCTGTTTCCGACCGACCTGCGCAGCGACGCGCTGGCCTGGGCCAATATGCTGATTGGGCGGACGACGCAGGTGGTGTCGCCGTGGATCCTCGGCGCGCTGGCCGGCCACTACGGCTGGAGCGGGCCGATCTCGGCGACGGCGATCTTCCCACTTTTGGCGCTGGCGCTGATCCTGGCGCGCTTCCCCGAGACCGCCGGGCGCGAGCTCGAAGAGACGGCGGCCCTGCACTGACCTCTGACCCCGTTGCGTCGTCGCGCATGGAATTTGGCGCCGGTGGGGCGGCGGCTGCGTTACTCTGCCGGGCATGATGGTGCGTCAAGCGGCGTGTTCTTGCGGGGGGCTCTCAGCGACGGTAGAGGGAGAGCCGGTGCGTGTCTCGATCTGCCACTGCCTGGCCTGTCAGCGGCGGACCGGCAGCGTATTCGGCGCGCAGGCTCGCTTTCCGCTGGGGCGCGTCCAGCCCAAGGGCCGGTCGAGCACCTTTGTGCGGGTCGGCGACAGCGGCGGTAGCGCCACCTTTCACTTCTGTCCGAACTGCGGCGCAACGGTCTATTTCTTGCCGGCCGACTTGCCTGGCTTCTGCATCATTCCGGTGGGCGCCTTCGCCGATCCCAGCTTCCCTCGCCCGACGGTGTCAGTGTACGGGGTACGCAAACATCCCTGGCTTAGCCTGCCGGCTACGATCGAACACCTAGACTGAAGGGGATGGCCGCGGCGGGGGGGCGTCGCTAGCGCTTACGCACGAACTCTTCGGGCGAGACCTGGTAGAGCTTCTGCAGCACCTTGAACTGCACCGAGCCGCTCTCTTTCAAGCAGGTCTCGAGCGGGCGCATGTGGCTGCTGAAGGCGCCGAGGAAGCCGGAGAACAGCGTCGGGAAGTAGCGGACCGGGTCGAAGTTGGCGATCGCCGCCTGGATGTCGCTGGCGAGGACGGCGGCCTTCATGTACTCGCCGGCTTGCAGGAGCTCTTCGAAGGCGTGCAGGCGATGCAGCAGGCCGGCCCACTCGGGCGAGGCCTCGACGGCTTGGCCGCCAATGCGGGTCATCGTTCCTTCGGCCGGGAGCAGACGGCCGCGGGGGCGACGGACACTGGCTTCGCTGGTCTCGCGATCGTCCTCCAGGAAGCCGCGGGCGCCTTTGCCCGCCTGGCTCCGCGGGTCCTCGTCTTCGTGCTCGACGTCGGCTTCTTCGACGTGGGACACCTCATCGTCGTCGTCGTGCGGCCGGTCTTCATCGTGCAGAGCGCGGCGTCGAGCGTTGTCGTCGTCGGCCATGTCGTCGTCGCCGCCATCTTCGTCGGAATCATCTTCGTCGAGGTCATCGTCCGCCGGGTCGGCACTCGGTGAGCTGTGTCGCCCTGAAAAGCCCCCGCCGCCGTCGCCCAGATCGAGGCTCAGCGAGTACCGCTTGGCGTCCTCGGCGCGCTTGCGCTTCTCGGCCCGCTCGCGGCGAAGTCGCTCGCGCTTCTCGGCTCGCGTCTCGTTCTTGGGGGGCGCGTCCTCGTCGTCGTCTGGCTTGGCGTCGCTCTTTGCGGCGTTGCCGGGGACATCGACTGACACGCTCTGGCTGCGCTCGCCGCGGGCCTCATCCCGCGTCTCTTTGGATCGGGCGTCCGGCGCTGCCGACGCTGGCTCAAGCCCACGCAGCCAGCCGTCCAAGCTAGAGAAGCGCAGCGCCGCCCGCGACTTGGCCGAGCTTTGGGCGATGAGCGGACTCAGTGCCGTCGAGAGCTCCAGCGCTTCATCGATGGCTGGCCGGTTCTTGCCATCGAGCCACTCCTGCCATCGAGCATCCTTGTGCTTGGCGTGGTGCTCGACGTTGCGCAGCATCGAGGCGAACAGCCACTGCAGCGTGTTTTCGGTGTGAATCTCGCGCTTCTCGCGCGGACCGATGGCTTCGGCGCTGGGCCCCAGGGCCTGCTGCACGATGCGGTAGACCACGGGCAGGGCTTTCGGGCCAGCCTCAGAGAAATAACCAAAGAGGTAATAGCCCAGCACGCGCCAGTCGATCAGGCCCTCGTGCATGGCTTGCTCGGCGCGGCGACCGGCGACGATGTAATCGCCTTTGGTCACCAGATCGAGCATGGCCATGAAGCGCCCATCCGTCGGATCAAGATCCGGGGCACTGGCGTCGCGGGCCGGCAGAGGCGCAAGCAGCCAGTCGGGGTTTAGCGGTGGGAAATCGACGTTGGCAGGAGTGCTCATCCGACCATGACCTTTACTTGCCCGGGGTAAGTGACGGTGATGCAGCCGCCGTAGCTGCACATCACGGTGCTGCCATTGTCGACGACCGGCATGTTGCCAATGAGGACCGTCGGAGCCGTCGGGATCCAAGGCGCGGCGGTGGCGGGGACGCAGGGCATTGGCGTCAGCACCCCCAGAGCCGCGGCCGTCGCAGAGGCCACCGTCGGGTTGGCCAGCGAAGAACACATGCCAAAGGTCGGAAAGTTGGCGATGGGCTTGTTGTCCATGATGTTGGCGGCCGGCGTGTCGACGAGGACCTTGTTCGTCGGCAGCACGATCAGCGAGCACGGCGCTACGCCGAAGCTGCACATCGTCATCGCACCCATTGTGACTAGGACACCCATGCTTTACTCCCGCCGGGGCCCTGTCGGACCTCGGCTGCTAGGCATTGCTTAGGACTCCAGTGCCCCCGGCTTTGGCGTCGTCCCCGACGCGTGCGGCGCCGTCGGAAGCTGCAGGCAGGCCTGCCTCAGCTCGCCGAGTAGCTGCTGGCTGCGACGCGTAAGTTTCTGAGACAGGGCACCCATGAGATAGCTGGTGCGGCACCAGGCGTGATCGACGGGCCGCTCGGGCAGGGGCTTTCCCGCTGGCCCCAGACGGCGCGGGAACAGCGGGTACAGCTCGACATGATCGGGCTGAAACTCGCCCCCCATGGCGAAGCTGATCTGACGCTCGATGGCGCCCCGCAGGCCGCTGTCATTTTTGTTCTGGCCGGTAAAGACCAGCAGGATGAAGGTGAAGCGCAGCGGCTCGCTGCCCTCGGGCACCGCTAGGTACGAGACGCCGAGCACGGAGGGAAGCTCGGACACCGTCGCGGCGACTTCGGCCTGGGGATAGACCTGTCCGTTGCGGCGCGGCGTCAGGGTGCCGCCGATCAGATAACCGTCGCCGCTGCTGCTCTGCGCCTTGACCAAGATCAGGAAGGCCTGCGGCTTCTTCCAGCCAGCGGGAAGGAAGGCGCCGTGCTGTCCCGGGGCGCTCTGGCTGCTGCCCATGACGTCGACGGGCGACAGCTTCCAGGCGCAGCCGGCGGCGGGCCAGACGAGCAGACTGGCATCGCCCTTGTAACGCGCCGAGACCAAGAGCGCCCCGCCGTGCGCCGCCTCGTACACCCAGTTAAAGCGCGGTACCTGCGCCAGGCTGCAGCGCTGATCGAGATCGCGCCAGGCTGAGACGTCCACTGGTTCCAGCAC
>DAORCZ010000924.1:0-3693 GCA_035345735.1 Pseudomonadota bacterium
TCGCTTCCCGGCGCATATGTACGACCGCCTGGATCTGGAGGCGACGCTGCTCGGCTTGCGCGCTGCCTTGGAACTGGCCGGGGCACACGAAGTCACGACGCAAGTCATCAGCGTCAGCAGCACCGAGGCGCTGGGGCGGCTGACCTGGCGCTGAGCCGAACCGAGTCGGCGCGGACGCGCCGCGGTCACGTCGAGCTAGAACGGAAAGTCGAGCAGGGCCAGCGTGCCGATGCACATTTCGTCGGAAGTGCGCTCGCCGTAGGAGACATCGCGCGGCGGCTGCGGCCGGCCGTCGAAGGCGGGCTGGTTCGCTGCCGAGTTGTCCCATTCGCAGCGGACTTCGATCTTGTCACCGGGGGCGGCGTAGACAGAGTGGGTGAACGCATACGCTGACTGCCAGTGAAAGTCCCAGGCCGGAATGTGCAGCAGGCACTGCCGCCCGCCGACGAGGCGCACCAGATCTATCTGGAACGACCGCCCCAGAAGGTGCATATGCGCCCAGGCGCTGTAGATAAAGCCGCTTCTTACCTGGCCTATTGGCGGCACGAGCGGGGCCACCACGACGTCGCCGCTGACCGTGCGTACCGTCGAGGCGGCTCCGGCGGGCAGGCGGAACGCGGTGTCCGACAGGTACAGCGTGTGCGGAATCTCGGTGACCAGCCCGGCCCGCCACAGCGTGACCGTCGAGCGGTCCTCGCCCCGGCCGTTCGCGAAGTTGTAGTGGTTCTGCAGCACCAGACGCCAGCCGGCCGGCAGGTAGAAGCCCACCGTCGGACGCGGCGGCGGTGAGGGCGAGTCATAGCCGGGGACCCACAGGCCAATCGGGTAGGCCTCCGTGACGCCGGCCCCAGAAAAGCAGGTGTAGCCCGGCCCTGGCTCAGCAGCATCGAGCCGCTGGATGGCGGCGACCTGCGTGTCGGGTACCGCGAACACCGAGGCGTGATGGACAATCGTCCGATTCCCCGGCTCGACCGAGACCGCCGCGACGGCCAGGGTCTGCGTCAGCCCGGGATCGATAAGAAAGCAGCGATAGTCGTCGCTGTAGTTGATGCCCGAGGTGTAGCTCTCGGCCATGGGGAAGCGATCGCTGGGCGGGCCGAGGGTGTTCGCGGGCGTCGCGCCTCGATGATCCGCAGGATTGCCCTCGGGAGCGCCCTGGGCCAGCCAGCGGGCAAACTTGGCTCGCTCGCTGTCCGGCATGGCCCGCGGGTCGTCAATCGTCGGACAGTCCCCGTCTTGGGCGGGCGGCAGCGGGGGCATTCGGCGGTTCATGACGGCGGCGACGACTTCTTCTCGCAGCTCGTACACATGCGACCAGCCGTCCAGGCTGAACGGCCCAATTCGCCCCGGCTGGTGGCAGCCCAGGCAGCGTCGTTCGATGAGCGGCGCGATGTCGGCGTGGTAGGACAGCGGCCCATCGTCGTCCATCGCCCCCGAGTCACAGGCCATAGCGCCCAGCATGGCGACGGCAGACAGCAAAAGATTGCGCATGGCTGCGCAGCGTATGGGGCGCCGGGGCCGGGCGTCAAACCCGTTCGATTTCGCGGGCTTGGCCCCCCTGGGGCGAGCGCAAGAATCTTTATTTGTTGGGAAAGGTTTCGTGACCCAGAACACAGATACGTGCTACTTTAACCAGAAGTTTCCTCTACCTACGCGGCTATGCCATGACCCCAGAATCGACGCCAACCTGGCTTGTCGGCCCAGAAATTCCGCCCGCGCGACGGATCGGTACCGTGCTGAACGGCACCTATCGTCTGGACGCATTCCTGGGCCAGGGCATGACCGGCATTACGTATAACGCCTGGCATTTACGGCAGAAACAGCCGTTTGCCGTCAAGCTCTTGCATCGCGACCTGCAGCCCAGCCACGAGCGCGTGGTCAAGCTGCGCCAGGACCTGCGGGTCTTGGCCGGGCTGCGCAAGCAGGGCTTCTTGCCGGTCGAGCTGAGCTTTGCTCCCGACGGAGCGCCGTTCTTGGCCTGCGAGCTTCTGATCGGCGAGACCCTGCGCGAGCGCCTGGCCCGCGGTCCGCTGCCCTCGCTGGCAGCGGGTATCGTCGTCGCGGCGCTGGCGCGGGCGCTCGGCGAAGCGCACAAGCTCAATGTGGTGCACGGTGACCTGCGACCGGAAAACGTCCTTCTGCCGTCGGAAGATGGCCGCGAGATCGAGGCCGGCCAGCCCGTCCTCATGGACGCCGCGCTGCACCACCTGCGCCGTCGCCCGATTGGCCTCGACGAGTCCTTGCCGCTGCAGAAGCTGGCCTACCTGGCTCCCGAGCAGACGGCCGGTGAGCAGGCGACCGCCAATGCCGCCGGCGACATGTTCGCGCTGGGCGCCATCCTCTTTGAGTGCCTGACCGGCAAGGCCGCGTTCGGCGCCGACGAACTAGAGGTGGTCTACGAGAAGCTGTCGCAGCCCCCGGCCAAGCTCGATCTGCCCAAGGAAGTCGGCGCTCCACCGGGTCTGGGCGCAGCGCTCGACGCGGTCATTGCTCAGGCCTGCGCCCGCGATCCGGACGCCCGCTTTGCCAGCATGGGCGATTTCCTGACCGCGCTGTCGTCGGCGTTTTCCGACTCCGGCCTGCCGCTACCGCCGCCTGATGAGCGCATCGCCATCGATACCGTGCAGTCGCAGAACCGCGGCCTGCGCAAGCGTACGGTCGCCGTCAAACGTGTTGGTGGAGCAGCCGAGCCCGCGACCGCCAGCCAAGCGGCGATCAAGCCCGTCGCGGCCGGCACCGGATCGTCGGCGGTGGTCGCCAGCAAACCGGTGAGCGCCGAGTCAAGCAAGCCCAACCCGGCGGCCAAGTCGTCGGAAGTGAAGCGCCTGCCAAGTGCCACATCGGCGTCGGCGAGCCCGGCGGCTCCGAAAGCTGCAGCCAGCCAGCCAGCTCCGGTGGTGACGGCGGCGGCGGCGCCTGCGGCCAAGCCTGCAACCGATGTGCGCACCGGAGAGTTCAAGCGCTCGACGGCCGCATCTTCAACGACCGCCAAGCTTGGCATGCCGGTCGGCGCCGCACCCGGCAGCCCAGAGGGCAAGACGGGGGAATTCAAGCGCGTACCGACGCCTGCAGCCACCAAGCCAGCTGCTGCGGCCGCGCCGGTTGCTGAGAGCAAAGCGCCCGACAATCGACCCAGCTACCCCGACGCCAAGACGGGCGAGTTTAAGCGCATCACGGCTCCGCTCGGTGGCGAGACCAAGCCTGCTGCAGCTGCGTCAGGTCCTGCCTCGGCTGAGCGCCGGACGGGCGAGATCAAGCGCGTGCCAGCTCCCGCCGAGGGCAAGCCTGCAGCCCCGAGTGCAGCCCCGACGCCGTCGCCAAGCACCAGCCAGCCGATGAGCGTGGGCAAGGTCGTGGCGACCGCCAAAGGGGCGGCCGAGGCGGCCAAAGCGGCTGAGGCAGCTAAAGCCGCCGTCGCCAAAGCCGGAGCACCCGCGGCAGCGCGTCCCGTCCGACGGACAGTCAAGGCTCGCGATCTAAGCGGGCTGCTGGCGGATGTCGCTGCCGGGCGCCTGGATGCCGCCATGGCCATCGCCCTGGCGGGTGTCGAAGACGAGAGCGATGGCGAGGGGGCAGCCCCCGCCGCACCGGCGCTGTCGGAAGAACAGCAGATGATCGCCGATGGCCGGGCCGCAGTACTGGCTCGCGCCGAGGCCGCCAAGCGTAACCGTCAGGTTGAGGACGAAGAGAAAG
>DAORCZ010000925.1:0-3692 GCA_035345735.1 Pseudomonadota bacterium
TGTTGGAAATCACGATTGCAATCGAATGATGAATACAAGAGTTCATATGCGAGAGCTCTAAGTCATAGTTTTGTGCCCGTTGACTCGGCCAACATAGAGCAATGGCTAGGAAAACAAGAATTGTATGGTGCCAACATTCCAGACTATGATGAATTAGCAGCAGCATGGCAAGCTCGCTGGCAGGCTAGTATTGACAAGATTGAGAAGGATTCTTCCCGAAAATCTGATTTGCAGCGCCATCAGGTGCAGCACTGTTTACTAAGTCCAGGAGAAATCACATCAGCTATCAAATTCCTTAACTATGTATCGAATTTGACTAATCCCGGTGTGATTCTCGACTGAGTAACGGGTGCGCCCCCGGACAACAGATAATCTCCGACTTCGCTGCTCCATTGATAGCAGGCGAGAGGATCGTCTCGATCCCGACAACGAGCTTGGTATCGCGTCGGGCACGGTGGGTCAAGTGGTGATCCGCTAAGGAATGCCCGCACACCCTGCGCCCGTCGTCACCATGTCGGTGAAGTGTTGGCCGCGGGCGGGGGCGATGTGTGCGGGGTGTTGCGTTGGGGCGCGGGCTGGCGGCTGGCTACGTGGTCGCAGGCGCAGGCGCCGGCTGACGCAGCAGGTCGAGGATGCTGGCGGCGTGCCAGAGGTCGGAGCGGGCGGGGAGGATGCGTTCTTTGACGAGCTGGGCGGCGACTTGGCGCAGGCTGAGGCCGGTGGCGCGGAGGGCGTGGGCGCGGGTGATGGCGGTGGGCTTGTCGCGGGTGAGCTTGCGCGGGCTCTTGCGGGCGTCCTGTTCCGAGGCTGAGCGCAGGGGCCTCGCCTTCAAGCCTTCGCGTTCCAAGATGCGGTAGAGGGTTGAGCGCTGCGGCTCCCAGCTTTTGCCGCCGCGGGCGCGGATGCCGTCGCGGTCGAGCCGCTTGGCGATCGTGTGGACGCTGAGGCCCTGACGGTACAGGGCGCAGATGCGACGGACGGCGGCTTGCTCCTTGGGGTGCGGGATCAGCTGTCTGCGGCCGGTTGCGTCGGGGGCCTTTGTCCACTGCCAGCCGAAGCCGGCGCCTCCGAGGCGGACGCCGCGGCGTTTGAGTTCGTTCATGGCCTCTTGTGTGCGCTCGCTGATCGCTTCGCGTTCCCACTGGGCGACGGACATCAGCACATTCAGCAGCAGCTTGCCGCCGGCCGAGCGGGTGTCGATGGCGTCGCTGACCGACAGCAGCGAATAGGGCAGGCCCTCGCGGAAGTAGGTGTCGAGGAGGATGCCCAGATCCTTGACGCTGCGGGTCAGGCGGTCGAGCTTGACGACGACGACGGCATCCGCCCGCCCCGCCGTGAGCATCCCGAGGACGCGCTTGACGCCGGGCCGCTCCAGCGACTTGGCCGAATAGCCGTCGTCGATGACGAGGTCGACCAGCTCGATCTCTTGGCTGACGCAGTGCGCGCGGATGCGGGTCTGCTGCGCGTCGAGGCTGACCCCTTCCTGCGCTTGCTGGTCGGTGCTGACCCGAACATACCCGACGGCGCGGAGTCGTCGCGGGGCCGTGCCCGTCGGCAGGGGCTTACGCATGGTAGACCCCCTCGCTCTCGAACCGCGCCAGGCAGCGCAGCACATCGATCGCCAGGCGCCCCGCCGCGGTGCGCGTGTCGATCCCCTCAGCGACGGCGACCAATGCCGCGACGCCCGACGGAGGGCAGAAGTAATGCCCAAGCATCGGCCCCAGCTCCGCCGATCGCCGCGCCAGCTGCGCCAAGCTGGGCACGACCAGCACCGCAGCCCGCTCCATGACCAGGAGGTCCAGCGCCCGCCCCCGCCCCGCCCGGCCGCCAATATCAATAATCATATGCGTTAATTTTAACCCCGAATCCAGGCAATGACTAATGATGGTATGCTTGTGTCGTTCAACCTGCGCCCCCGTTCCGATCTCCTCTCCCGTCGCTACCCGCACGTACCCAACCGCTTGCTGTTGCCGTTCTGTGGACATGTACGACCTCCGTGGGAAGGTCGTTGTATTGATTTATATCGTACGTTGCTGTCACAACACCTCGACCCGCGTTGTTCAGTAGGCCATCGTGTGACATCAGGGGCGGCAGGCTCGCGGGCAAGTCTGCCGCTGAGCTTGGGGCGTCTGCGCAGACATCAGACTATGAGTAGGTCGAGTAGGGGCAAGGTGGTTAATTCGTTGGCAGCGAGTTGAACCCTTGAGGACATGGGCCGCGGAAGCTTGCCTCTCGGTTGCCCCTTGTGTCACACGGCTGCGACACGGGCCGCTGGTCCGTCGGAGACAACCACCGTACTGGATCCACACCGTCCAGGTGGCTACTCTCGCCGGCATGATTCCGCAAACACACGCGCCCGGGAAAGGTTCCGTTGATGCGTTGATCGTCACAGCTGTGAAGGACGAATTGGATGTCGTCTTGTCGGCTGAAACCGACTGGCAGCAACACAAGGACCCCAGCGGGTATCCGTACTACACACGAAAAAGTGCCAACGGACTACTCTTCGCGGCAGCACGCGCCACAGATATGGGACCTGAGCTGGCGGCGAACATCGCAACTAGACTGGTTCTCCACTTGCGACCGCGTTGTATCGCGATGGTCGGAGTATGCGCGGGGCATCGCGATAAGGTCCATCAAGGCGACGTAGTTGTCGCTGAGCGCGTGTTTCGATACGACGCAGGGAAGCTCAAGGCCTTTCGGAAAGGCGAAGCTCGACAAGAGGAAGTCTTTCAGGACCTTCGTACGTACAATCTGAATCCAGTCTGGCGCCAGCAGGCAGAGGACTTTCCTGCAACATGGGCTCAGACAATCAAGCAGCACCGGCGGCCGCTACCGTTCGAAGCTCAGGAGCATTGGCTACTGTTCGCCTTGGCTCAACATCTCGAGGGGCGAGCGGCGCATCCTTCCGATTTGTCGGAGCGCGACGAGTGCTGTCCGAATTGGAGCGATGTCCTCGAACGATTGGAGAGGCGACGGCTCGTGGTTGTCGATGCTGGCTTGTCTCTAACTGAAGAGGGGAAACGCTGGGTTGCCAACTTTCGGATGCGTTACCCGAAGGGGCCAAAGCTCGCGCCCAGCGAGCCTAAATTACACGTTGCACCAATCGCCACGGGAGGTATGGTTCGTGAGGATCCTGATATTTTTTCCATCATCCACAAGTATGCACGCAAGACACTGGGTCTAGAGATGGAAGCCTCGGCCATTGCGGCCGTGGCAGAGATCGAAGGTGTAGAGAAATTCATCATTGCCAAAGCGGTCCAGGACTTTGCCGACGCTGACAAGGATGATCGCTTTCGCCTGTATGCCATCGAAGCTTCCTATCGTTTTGTGGCCGAGTTCCTGGGTAAGAATCTGCCGCCTACCGTTCCACCCGCTCCGTTTGTCCTTCCCCAGCTTGACACAGAGTCCTTCACTGGTCGCACCGAGGAGCTACAGGCCTTAGAGCGACAGCTCCTGGGCAAGGATACAGACCGCCTGTGTAGCATTGCGGGTCTTAGCGGCTCAGGTGGGATTGGAAAATCTGCGTTGGCCAGCCACTTTGCCGCCACCCATCGCGACAAGTTCCCGGACGGCGTCTATGGGCTGCGGGTAGATGGTAAAGACCCAGATATCCTGGCGCGAGAGTTCGCTCGCCTTGTCGGATGCATCATTGATGAAGATGACGACAGAGACGCGTCGGCGATCATGCAGTC
>DAORCZ010000926.1:0-3689 GCA_035345735.1 Pseudomonadota bacterium
CTGATACTCGCCTGTACGGCGTCGATCCCACCCAGAACGGTCGCGGCTTCGCTGACGACATCGCCGAGATTGTCCACGACGTAGGTGTCGTTGCCGTCGCCGCCGACCATCACGTCACTGCCGACACCGCCATTGAGCGTGTCATTGCCTCCCAACCCGAACAACATGTCATTGTTGATGCCACCCACCAGGAAGTTCGACAGATCGTCGTCGTGCGCGGTGCTGTTGTCCCCGACGAAGAGCAGACCACCATTCTGGAACTGGACATGTGCCGCGGAATTCCCCAAAGGACCGCCGGTGACCTTCCAAAGCGTCATCCCGGTCAGGGTCACCGTCTTGGCAGGGAGCGACGGTGGTCCAATCAGGCTCGAATAGCCCAAGGTCAGGCCGGCAGCGGTCTCGTTGATTCGCAATTCGTTCGTCAGGTAGAGGGGCGAGTCAAAGATCAGGTAGTCGACGTCCGGATTGAAGGTGATGGTTTGACCATTGGTCAAGGTGCTGAAGTTATAGGTTGTCATTATTATTGGGCTCCTCTAAGGGTGATTGATAGGCGAATCAAATCCAATGCTCAGGTTACGCATGCCTGCTTCAGATATCCGGAGTGTCGATGACTTCACAATTCCTGCCATGGTGCCAGGCCGAACAATCCCAAGGAATGGGCATTCGGAAGATGGTGCAAAGGAAAGTGACAGACGCCAGCACGAACGTGCATGGACTACGGCAACCCAGCCACCCTTCCAAACTTCAAGTTAGGGCCTGCGGTTTTGCGTCCGGGGCTCTCGCTCCGTTTGCTCTTATCTTCTCTTGATAGACTAACCGACAATCAATGACTGCTGTTGACCTGCATCAAAAGCAACCGATGAAAAACTTCTATTGGCGGTTTTGTCGGATCAGGTGGCCGGAATCGCTCCACAGATTCCGGGCGCATACCCGAAACGGATCTTTGTTTGTCGCTCAATGGAGCGTAGCAGATTATTGTAGGAGACATCGGGTTCGACCAGGATTTGCGCGTAGCCTACGGACAACGCGTGGCGGACGGAGGTCATTGCCAAGCAGTATGTAAGTCCGGATGCAGGGGTCGGCGGTCCCGCCGCACGACTCTTGTCCCACTCAGTGAAAGCACTTTCAGCGTGTACCAGTGCAACCAAAGCAGCGGCCCCGTAGCCGCGGTGAACTCGCCTGGCAAGTGTTTCCGCTTCCAGATATTGTTGTTTCGATAACAGGACAGGCAAAATCTGATCCCGTATGGCGTTGTGGAATTCGGGTTGTCGCTCATACTCCAGGGCGCGCAGCGTCGTCCCGAGCTCCCATTCGCCTACACGCTTCCAGGTGATCAGCGCCATCGGCACGCTTATCATCAACAGCAGGGCGATGATTCGGCGCGGCTGCGCCAGACAACCCATGACATCGACCAGTACGATGGCGAGGCCACCAACCGAAACGAACAGGAAGCGTTCGCTGGCCATCGACCAGGTGGTGAAGGGTATCAGTTGCAGGTAGACAGCCCAGGGCACGACGGCCAGCACGACGCCGAGAGGCCACAGTACACGCCGCACGCAGAGGACAGCAAGAGCCAGCAGTGTCAGCAGCACTCCGGCCATGGAAGTCAGCCAGTGCCATTCGCCCATCCGATACACATCGTGGTAGAGCCCCATGGGATGGGGAAGTAGCAGCAGGCCACCCAGCATGCTGAAAATTCTCGACGCGCGGTCGAACACGACCATTCCGCCGGGGTGGTTCTCGATGCGGATGCCGGTTGACTCGGCGACCTTCATATGCACGATCGCGGCGAAGACAACAACCACCCATAGTAGCATCAGGGTCGCGATTTTCCTCTCCGTGGCAACCTCTGGATCCTGTCGCCAGGCTGCGACAATCAGCGTCGTCAAGAAAAGCACCTGGGCCATCCCTGCGGCCTTGCTGAAACAGGCCAACAGCAGCAGCGCTGCAGCAGACAACCCGTACCTGTAGGGCCATCCGCTTCGCAGGCCACGGGCGAGTGTCGCTGCCGCCAGAAAACCAATGGCACCGGCCATGAGGTCCTTGCGGGAAGCGACCCAGGCCGCCGCCTCGACATGGGCGGGGTGGACGACGAACAGTACGCTACCGCAAAGCGCCAAAACGCTGGCCTGGCCAGTCCAGGCTGGCCGGAAGAGCAGGACCAGTTCCTTGACCAGCCACCAAAAGGCGGCTGCGGAGAGCCCGTACCAGGCGAGATTCGAAAAGTGGAAGCCAAAGGGATCGTCGCCAAACAGTCGAAAATCAAGCCAGTAGCCAAAGTCACGCAGCGGCAGGAATTCCCAGGCATTGGCCGGCTTCAACAGGAACAGATAGAGGTCAGTCCATGGCAGATGCCGCACCATGCGATTGGTGAACGCCAGGTAGATGTCGTCATCGGCGAACAGGTTGTGGAACAGAGTGGGCAGGAAGAGGCAGAAACTGCAGACCAGCAGCAGGCCGGCAGACTTGCGCAGCATTCTCCACTGGGGATCCAGCTGACTCACGCGCCACTCCCAGTGCGTTGACCGGTGCACTTCAAGAATAGCGCTTTTCGGGGAACTCGGAGGCCGTAGGTCCTGGAGCATTGGGCCTGCCGCCTCTTGCAGACCCGATGTCATGGCGATTGCCGCATCGCCGAGGGTTTGTAGCGGCGCATGCAGTGTCGCGCGACAGCAGCGTCTGCTGCAGTGAAGCAGCCGCGGACGCTGCTGATCAGCTTCACTTGCTCAGAAAATCCAGCAACGCAGGCACTGTGGCGAAGCGGGGGCTTGTTGTGGTAACGAACTTTCCGTAGCCCCAGGTGACCGCAGCGAAGTGCAGGCCATTGGCTGCAGCGGCAACCTCGTCTTCCGGCGTGTCGCCGACATAGATGGTGTCTTCGGCGGCGAGCGCCTGCGCCTTGAGGAGTCGGGCCAGCATCGTGGTCTTGTCTTGCAGCTGCGGAGTTTCGCGGTCGAGCGCATAGACGTCGCGGAAGTGTTGCTCCCACTGCAGGTGACTCAGGATCAGACGGGTTGGCGCGATGCGTTTGTTGGTTGCCAGGAAGCAATGCGCGCCAGTCGCCGTCAAGGCATCGAGCAACTCCTGCACGCCGGCGAAAACTTCGCTGGCGCGGTAGCCACTCGTATCGTAGTGCACCTTGAACTGCTCGGCCAGGGCGTCCAGAAGTGTCTCGTCACTATCGCCGACCAACTCGCGCAGTGTCTCGGTGAGCGGAGGGCCGATGCGGACTGCCGACCACGGGATCCTGGGCTCGACGCCCCGTGCCGCCAGGGCTTTGCCGAAAGCGTCCAGAATCGCTGCTCTGGAGTCGATCAGTGTGCCGTCGAGATCGAAAATGATGGAGCGAAACATGGGCTTTTCCGCTCAGGGGTTGTGAAGAATTCGCGTAGTCGGGAGAAGGGTCTTCTGTCCGGATGGGACCTCCTGGTGCGGTCTTCCCGATGGGTACATCATTTCCTGTAATCCTCTCGTCAATTGGACGTCGGGGTGAACACGGCGGCAATGTGTGGCGCGTTGATGGCGGCGTCGAACCAGGTTTCGATCTGTTCGAGGTTGGCCGCCGCGATCTGCTCGAGCATGTCCGGCGGGATCGGGCCAAACCGTCGGGTAAGCAGGCGTTGCAGGGCCAGAGACTCGCCTTCGAGCTTCCCTTCGAGCTTGCCTTCAAGCTTGCCTTCAAGCTTGCC
>DAORCZ010000927.1:0-3686 GCA_035345735.1 Pseudomonadota bacterium
AACGATAAGCTGCTTGATAGGCACCGTCGGATGCTCAGGTACGAAATGGCCGGAGCGCGGGAAGCGGCCGAGTTGACGCAGCGAACGGCCGAGCTTCTCTCGGTAGCGCTTCGCGGCGAAGCGGTCTTCACGCAGGATGGTGTCCAGGGCCGCGTCGAGCTTGGCGCGGGCATCCGGGGTGATCCGCACCTTCATCGCGAATGGGCTGTGATCTTCCGGTCCATGTCGGCCAGTAGCTCGTCGAGGTCATAGCCGATACCTGCTCGCGCTTGCGCAAGTCCGCGGTCAATGCCGGCACGAATCTCTGCCAGGATCGCCGGGTCGCTCGGGAGCGGCGGTGGCGAAACCGCCTCGATACCGTCCGCCGCAACCTCGGCTCTGTCCCGACGCCCGCGGACGACGCGATGGCTGCCTGAGCTACGGCCATCGACGGAGTGCGGCGTCCTGGGAGCGTGCGGCGATGCTTTCGCGGACATGAAGTACCTTCCTGCACTGTTCATACCGCATCGCTCTCTGGCCAGCAACGGCTAATCTATTAATGAGTAATTTTGCCAGCAGGAGCGTGCATAGCGAGACAGATATAATCGTTATGTCGATACGGGCGAAACACCCCACAAGAGCGATGGGTGTACGAGGGGGCCTCTTTCTTACCTTCTCCGACGGACAGCGACGGAAAAGAACGCAAAGCAGCAAAAGTAATTCACCTCACGACCTAGTGTAACAAATCCCCACCTTGTAATTGACACCCCACCGACGACAACCAACTAATGGAATTGACAGACGTCAAGCCAGCCAACATCATGCTGCAGCGTGGGGCGGATGGGGTGGCGCACGCCGTGGTCATGGACTTCGGACTGGCGCGCGAGGCCGGCGACAGTCAGGGTCTGACGGAGTCGGGCGCGGTGATGGGAACGCCCGCCTACATGGCCCCGGAGCAGGCGCGCGGCGACAAGCGGCAGATGGATCGCCGAACGGATGTGTATGGCCTGGGGGCCACGCTGTATGCGCTCCTCGCCGGGCGACCGCCTTTTTTGGACGAGACGCCAGCCGCCACCATGGTGC
This sequence comes from Pseudomonadota bacterium, assembly GCA_035345735.1. GTDB lineage: Bacteria > Myxococcota_A > Polyangia > Palsa-1104 > JAEUJZ01 > JAEUJZ01. Next base: position 1,063 of record DAORCZ010000927.1, read on the forward strand.
GCGTCCTGAGCGAAGATCCGACGCTGCTGCGCAACATCAACCCCGCTCTGCCGTCTGCGCTAGAGACCATCGTCAGCAAGTGCCTGAACAAAGAACCGGCGCAGCGCTATCCCAGCGCGCTGGCTTTGGCGGAGGATCTGGAGCGTTTTCTGCGGCAACAGCAGATCGTCGGACGCCGCACCAGTCTGTGGTATCGGCTGCGCTGGCGAGCCCGCCAGAACAAGGTCCTGACCGCGGCCCTGGCAGCCCTGGTTTTGAGCCTGCTTGCGCTCTCGGGATACGGCCTGCGGACTCGCGTGCAGACCCTGCGACAGCAAGAGCGGGCCCGACATCAGGCCGCGCTGGCGCAGACGCTGGGCCAGTCGGTCGAGCGCCTGGAGTGGCTGGTTCGCGCGACCTATACCCTGCCGCTGCACAACGTCGAGCCCGAGCTTGCCGAGGTCCGCGCCAAGCTGGGGGTGCTGGAGGCGGGGCTGGCCTCCTACGGGGAGCTGGGCCAGCCGCTGGCTCACTACGCGCTCGGGCGCGGCCTGCTGGCGCTGCACGAATGGGAACGCGCGCACCGGCACCTCAAGCAGGCCGAGGCGCTGGGGATGAGCGATCCGGAGCTGGACTATGCCCTGGGCCGCGCGCTCGGCGAGATGTTCAATCAGGGCCTGGCCGATGCCCGACGCAGCGGCGAGCGGTCCTATGTTGAAAAGCAGCGCCGACAGCTAGAACAAAACCTGCTCGTCCCGGCCCGCGCTTACCTGCAGCGCAGCCGCGGCAAGACCACCGCATCCAGCAGCTTCGTCGAAGCGCAGCTCGACCGGTACAGCGGCCACCTCGACGCGGCGCTGCTCCACGCCAGCTTTGCCCTGCGCCAGACCCCTTGGCTGTACGAGGCGGCAAAGCTGCAGGGCGATATCCTGCTGGGGCAAGCCCTGGATGCGCGCGATGACGCGCAGCTCGATGCAGCCCGACACCTGTTTGGGCGCAGCATCGCCCAGTTCGAAGCCGCCGCCGATCGAGGCCGCAGCGATCCCCAGATCTACGAGGAACTCGTCGAAGCCTGGCTCCGCCGGGAGGAGCTAGAGCTGCACCAGGGCGTCGATCCCACCCCCTTCCTAGCCGAAGCGGTATCCACCGCGCACCGCGCGAGCGAGGCTTCCCCCAGCCGCAGCACATCCCATACGCGGCTAGCGTATGCGTATTTCTTTTGTGCCATTTACCAGATAGTAACACCCCAAAATAAATCCGCAGACTGTGCAAAATTTGGAATCATCGCGGGACAGACAGCAATCAAACTGAATCCAAATGAGGCATTCACGCACGATGCTCTCGGAAACCTATTCACGATCTTAGCGAGCAAAGAAACCAGAGCCGGAAGCGACCCAACACAGTTACTAGCCAAAAGCCGAATTTACTTCAATAAGGCAATCCAAATCAATCCAAATTTCGCATGGGCATATAACGACCTGGCCATCGCGTATCACAATCAAGCCGAATACAATCTAATAACGGGAGAAGAGACAACAGAAATATTATCACTTGCCAATCAGCTCCTGAACTCCGCACAGCGCATCGACCCTGAATACGAAAATGCAATTGTCAATAGAATGTACAATAATTCACTTATGGCTCAACAAAAGATTCGCTCAGGATTGGATCCACGAGAACAGCACGCCCATGTAGTTTCGCTATCTAAAATTACCAAGATTAATTATGCACAAGCGCTCTGCGGTGACCTATCCCTCGCGAATGCCCGGCACCAATTGTACAGCGGCAGAGATCCCAGTTCGCCGACGGACGAAGCTATTTCGCACTACCTGCAATTCTCAAAAACCCTGTCAGCTGGCGATATTGCTGACTGCACGTTATCCCCCTCTCTGGGGAATGCCCATTTGATCCATGCAATTTATGCCTTACGTCAAGGATTGGCGATGGATAGTCATATCCAAAAGGGTCTGGCTGCCGCGACGCGCTGTCACAGCGATCCCCCAAGCTGGGACGCCGTTGCCTATCAAAGTCTGCTCTACGCGCTGCAAGCGGTGTCGCAATCCAAGCGGGGGGCGCCATTTATGCCATCGCTGCGCCAGTCTATCGAGGCAGCAGCGAAGGTCGAGGACCATCTGACAGAGAACATGGATCCTCGACTTGCCGTGGCAGAGGCCTGGTTGCGGGTCGTAGAATTGCAGCATTCTCATCGAATGCCCATTCGCACAGAAGTCACCCGAGCACTGGCGTTCTTAGCTAAACTCCTGCAGCGGACAAAGCGCTGGCCACATGCTTTAGCCATTGAATCACAGCTGCAGTATTTTCAAGCTAAGTCCGCGACGATGCGGGCGGAACAACAGGCAGCTATTAAACAAGCTAAAGATTCGATGCTTTCTGCGACAAAGGGCAATCCTCTGCTTGGCAAGTACTACGCCGTGGAATTTGCCCGCGTCGACAAGCTGGCCGACGAGCTGGCGCGCTAGGTCAGCGTCCCCTAAATTCGTGACCTCAGGGCCCCTGCCGAGACGGCCTCGGCTGCTAGGCGCGACGAGGGAGCATGCCCTTCGGCATGTGACCCCCGGCGTCACTCTAGCGATCAACGACGCAGACGGGGCTGGATCGGCAAAGGGATGGGGTCACGAATTTAG
>DAORCZ010000928.1:0-3674 GCA_035345735.1 Pseudomonadota bacterium
GGACCTCGATCCGCCCCAGGTCAAAGCGGACGCAGGCCCAGGTCAGCCCGAAGAGTTCCCCCTTGCGCATGCCGGTGTAGAAGGCCATGGCGATCATTGCGATACAGCTCAGCCTTTTCCTTTTGCAGTTGGGCAAGCGGTATTCCGTGGTGCTGTCGCGAGTCCCTCTCCAGAGCGAAGGCGAGAGAATTCGCAGTTTCCGCCGCTGCACTGTAGTCACGCGCCATTTCGACAAAATCTTGTTCCGCCTCACGCTCTGCCAGCAGGGCCTTGTAGCCCCAGATCAGCAGGTTGCTTTTGTGTTCCTCTGCTGCCCCCTGCGACGCTTCGAGGCAACGCCTACAGGCTTCGCCCCAGGGGATTCCAGCGATGCTGCTACGCAGGGCGTAACGGAACTCCTCCATGCCCCGGAACCGAAGCATGCCCGGCGGAACGATCGCGCGCGTCTGACCATCCTCCATGACAATCGGAGCGATCCCTCCCTGTAGTGCTTCGTCTAGGTCAGCAAGACGGGAGGCAGGGTCGGGGGAGGAGCGTAGCGGCATCGCCACCGTCGGTGGGCTAGTGGCCCCAGACATGGCACGTCTTTACCATCACGCTGAATGCCAGTTTGAGAGGACAGACGCCATTCCGATTCCCTGGGTGGCCTTAGCGGTCTCGCATCCCTGCCGCCTACCTGCATTCGCTGCTGTCCTGCGTTTGGCATATAAAAATCGCCTTCTCTGCGACGGTGAGGAAGGTTGGCGGGGGCGGCATCGACAGATAGATTGTCGGACATGAAACCTCGCTATCCTGCGCTCAGCGATGCGTTTCTCGACGGCCCCCTTGACCATGCCTTGCGCTACCTAGCGCCACACGAGCGGCGCGATCTCTTGCGCATGGCCTGGGAGGATCACGCGGACGCATCCAAAGGGCAGATAGCCAGCCCCGCGCATGCCCCCCAGAATGCGCTGCGCAGCCACCGTCAGCGCAACCTGACGGCGTGAGCGTCCGATATACTGCTCAGGTAGGGATTCCTACGCGGACGCATGCGCGCGCGACCGTCCCGCAAGGTGGCAGTAGATGGGGGCACTACAGATCGAAGATCGGGACGACGACCGGCAGCACGCCAAGACGGCGGAGCTGTTTGAGTCATCTCTGCGGCGTGGGCGCAACGCAGATCCAGCGCACGAGGCCGCCGCGACGCTGCCCGACGAGGGAAGGACGCGTGGGGCCGGCGGAGGTGACGCTGCTGCAGTCGGTGCCGTCTTTGGCGGCATGTACGGAGCAGACGCAGGCCATGCTGCCGCGAAAGGCCACGCCGACGGGGACAAGCAAGCCAAGCGACCCGCGCTGGGCTTGGCGGGGCTGCAAGTGGTGCCGGACAACCACAAGGGGCCGCTGGGACCAAACCAGATCCGCAAGTCGCAGGCCGCGGAGCTGCGCGCCTTCGACTTCGACAAGCTGCACGTCGTCGATGAAGCAGCGGCCGAGGGCGGCAAGCTGGCCAATGACCAGATGACGCAGGCGCAGTTTCAGCAGCTGACGCAGGCGTGGCTGCACATCAGCGCTGGCCAGGGCATGCAGATCACGGGAAGCAAGGCGGACCGGATGGCGTTTCGCAAGATGCTACGGCGCGGACTGACCGACTCGCCGGTGCTGCGTCAACTGGTGACGGACATCGGCAACGATGGCGACGCAGGCCATCGCATCACCGCCAACGTCGGCCGAGGGCAGGCCGACACGTTTGTCGACAGCTTTGACTCCAACGATGTCGACCTGAAAGACATCGAGCGCTTTCCCGTGGCGCCCAGCCGCGATCACAAGAACGAGGCAACGCAGGGCGAACAGTTGGTTCACATCTTGGCAGAGCGCCGCGCCGCTTTGACCGCACCGGGTCGGCAGCTGTTCAAGCGGTCGCACGCCACCGCGACACAGATGCACAACCAGTACCGCGCCGAGCGCGGCCAGTCGCCAGAGACCTCGGCCAGGTCCGAGCAACGCAACGGCAAGAACTACGGCATCTTCGAGTATGGGGACGGCACCAAGGAAGAGCTAGAGCTAGACCGCAACAGCGACATTGTGAACATCCAGCGTCCGTGACTACGCTGTGCACAGCCCACCTGGAACCGCGATCATGTGCCGCGAATATCGTGTTGCCTCTCCCGCCGTCGCCGCCGTTGCGCTGTGCGCAGCCCTGAGCAGCGGCGGCTGCAACGGACGCGCGGCGCGCAGCGATGAAAAGAGCCCCGCCATGCAGTCGAATCCCGCGCCGCCACCTGTCGCGCCCCTACCCGCCGCAAGCCCTCTGGATGCGGATACGCTCGCCGACCTGCGCGCCGCCGATCTGGTGCTGGTGGGCGAAGTCGTCGCCATCGGCCCGCCCCCGTCCAGTTGGAGCGGTCGCATCGCACAGTTCCAAGCCGTCACCTATCGCATCATGCGCACGCTGAAGTCCGCCGCTCCGCTTCCAACCGACCGCGTGACGCTGCACCACCCGATCGTCCACGGCCTGCGCGGTGTGCAAAAGGACGCGCCCGCCATCGACGCCCGCCTGCTGCCTGTGGGCGCACGCGTCATCTTGCTCGCCACCACGCACGGGGAACGCCGGGATCTGCTGGAAACGGACCGAGCAATCCTAGGAGCAGATGATCTGACGCTGAGCCAAGTAGTGAAAGAGCTACAGACGCCCAGGTAGCCCGCGCATCATCCGGTTGCACTCCCAAGCCTTGCGCAACTCGCTGCCCACTGTTCAGTAGGCCGTCCTCCGGCAGTTGGATGTCACCGAAGGGGCGGGTTGGGTTTGCAACGGAGCTAGCGATACATATGCCTGTAGGTTCGCGACCGAATCGTGACCACCAGCGCGCCGCTTCATGAGTGCGCGTTTCTTGTCGGACAGGCTTGAAAAAATATGTAACAAGCCGCCGTACTTGAGGGTCCGCAAGGGCCGGACGTTGGATCCGCTAGTGCGGGTTTCCATCAAGAAATGGGCGATGCGTCGCGATAGAGAATGACAACAGCGGACGCTTTATCGAACTGTCACGTCGGCGGACGTTACCACGCAGGTCTCTGGCAGCCCCGGACAGGAACGCGCTCTCGGCCCGTTTGCGCTCGCCGCCTCTACTCTCCCGCTCCCTGCGTGCGTTTCGGCCGGACAATCCCCCATTGCTTGCAGAACTGGCCGAGCCCGTACCGGACGACATCCGAGCGCGTCACGCCGTGCCCATCATGCGCCATCGTGAATCGGCACAGCGCTTGGTCAAAAGCTCGATCTTCCTCTGGCGTCAGCAGCGCCCCGGCCAGAATTTGCCGCAAAGTTCCCATGCCACCTTGAAGCCGATAGGCAACTCAGCCAGCAACGGAGAGAGGCTGAACCGCCCGGGCGGCCTAGCATACCCATCGCGTCGCCCGCTTTTGCCACGAGGCAATCACGAGCGGTCCAACCAAAATATTCAAGGGTGGGGGGTGTCTCTGGTCGGGTAGTGATGGCGCCTGTTGCCGATCGGCCCGGAGCACTGGTCCATATATGGTCCATTTGCGGGGGATTTTGCGTCCGGTTGAGTCCGGTTTGCTGGGGATGGGGATTCTGAGTCAGCGACGGAGGGGTGAACAAGGCGAGACACAGCGGGACGCGGTTTGGTAGGTTCCGCCCATCTTGACCTACATGGTGCGAGGATGGCGATGCGAACCCTAAC
>DAORCZ010000929.1:0-3673 GCA_035345735.1 Pseudomonadota bacterium
CATCGGCGAACAAGACGCCCGCATCGCCGGCTTGATCCAGGACTCGGGACGCGCCCTGGTCATCGCCTTCAACAAGGCCGATCTTTTGACTACCGGCGACGACAAAAAGCTGCGCGAGGATCTCGAACGCAAGCTGCAGTTCGTCGCCCCCTGGGCCCTGGTCACGACCATCTCGGCCCAGACTGGCAAGGGCGTGCGCAAGCTGCTCGATGTCGTTGAGCGCTGCTATCGCTCGTTCTGCAAGCGCGTACCGACCGGCGCCCTCAACCGCTTCTTCGAAGGCATCGTCGAACGCCACCCGCCCCCGCTGCACCTCGGCCGCCCCATCCGCCTCTACTACATCACGCAAGCCGAGAGCCGCCCCCCGACCTTCGTCGTGCAAGTCAACCACCCCGAAGGCATGCACTACTCCTACCGTCGCTACTTGCAAAACCAGCTCCGCCAGACCTTCGAGCTCGAAGGCACCCCCGTCCGCCTCGTCGCCCGCGAGCGCACCCGCAGCTAGCCGTCCGCCACGCAATTCATCACCTGGCAAGTAGCCCTCGAAGTCGAGCCAGCGGCCAAGACTATCGAGGGGACGGCCTCGTTCGCGGTGCGAGCGGGCGCGGCAAAGTTTTTTCCGCAGCGCTTGCGAATCGCGAGAAGGTACTAGCTAAGGAGAAAGATCCGCATGCGACGCAGAAGCATGATCCAGATGACCGGAGCTCTGGCAATCCTCGCCGGGGTGGGCACGCCGGGCAGAGCGCGGGCCGCTGACGTCCTGAAGATCGCCACGCTGGCCCCGAAGTCGAGCCCGTGGGGCCACGTCCTTGGCGTCTGGGAAAAGGCCGTCGCGGAGAAGAGCGGTGGCCGGCTTGAGCTGCAGATTTTTTACAACGGCCAGCAAGGCGACGAGGCCGCGACGGTTGCCAAGATCAAGTCCGGCCAGCTCGCTGGCGCCATCGTCACCGCCGTCGGCCTGAGCAAGATCTACAAGCCGATCCTCGCGCTCCAGTGCCCTGGGCTGTTTTCAAGCTGGGCCAAGCTCGACAAGGCCCGCGATGCCATGAAGGCGGAGTTTGAAAAGGGGATCAGCGACGCTGGCTTCCAGCTCGCTGGCTGGGGCGATGTCGGCGGCGTGCGCATCCTGTCGAAAGGCATCGCCGTGCGGGTGCCCGATGACATCAAGGGCAAGAAGCCGTACATGTGGCGAGACGATCCCATCCAGCCGGTGTTCTATCAGACCCTGGGGGGCGTCACGCCGGTGCCGCTCAACGTGCCCGAGGTGCTGCCGAATCTCAACACCGGCGCCATCGACATCGTCACGGCGCCGTCCTTGGCCGCCGAGCAGCTGCAGTGGGCCAGCAAGCTCGATACCGTCCAGAGCGCGGTCCAGAGCTTTGCCATCGGCGGCCTGGTGTTTGCGCAGAAGCAGCTGGACGCCCTGCCCGCCGATCTGCGGCAGATTGTCCTCGATACCGCCAAGGTCGCGGCGAATGCACTGACCAAGCGCATCCGCAACGAAGACGAAGCGGCCTTTGGTCGCATCAAGGGCAAGATGACGGTGATCGACGCCACAGCCGACGAGCGGGCCAAGTGGGACGCCCTCTACAAGCAAGTCCGCATCAAGCTCGGCCAGGGCACCTTCGCGCCGGCGCTCATCACCAAGCTCGAACAGCTCGGCCAGTAGCGGTCACGCGCCCCATTTCGGCGCGACCGGGCGGCAGAGGTGCGCAGGTTGACCGGATGCCGTGACACGCGCGCCGCTCGGCATCACGGGACCGTCCGGTCAGGTTGTCGGCAAGGGCCTTACCGCCCGCGGGGTGGATTGCCGGCCAGGGACCTATTTACCTATTTTAGGTTCCTTGCAGGTACGCCCTATTTGCAACGACTAACCGCCGTATACACAGTCGAGACGGCAGACGGATCGTTAAGGTCAGACGCGCTGGCCGCCAAGTCCAGTTTTCCATCGCCGTTCATGTCCGTGGCGGCGAGAGAGTTCAGGAATTTACCCATGTAAATATATTTCTTGTTTGCGAATTTTCCCGTTCCATCGCCGAATAGTAGATACGTCCCACTGTAGGAATGCTCGGCGCCAGCCAAGTCTAGGAACTGGTCGCCGTCGAAATCAGCGAGAATGAATGAACCAATCGCGGCGCCTGGATTAAACCAGGTCCACTCTCCCGCCGTAAAATCCCCCTTGCCATTCCCAAGGAAGATACTGATTCGGCCAAATGCGTCCCCGACGATCAGGTCGAGCAGCTTGTCGCTGTTAATATCGCCGGTCGCTATCCCAACCGCGCCGGGGTTAATTTGCATATTCTTCGCCGTGCCGAACTTGCCCTGGCTGTCGCCGAACAGCACCGCTAACTGGGACTGGGTCGTGCGAATCATGGCCAAGTCCAGGCGCCCGTCCGCGTTGAAATCGGCCACCACGGGATAGGACGGCGTCGAGCCCACGGACACCGTCTGCCCGGTGGCGAACTGTCCTGGCCCCGTGGCATTTAACAAACTAACGGTGCTGCTTCCATCATGGGTAACAATCAAATCCATGTGGCCATCACGGTCAAGATCTGCAAAGGCATGTTCTAATGGAGCCGTGGTCACCGGATCGGGGATTTTGGTTGGCTGTGCGAAGGATCCCGACCCATTGCCGCGCATATAATAGATCCCGGTTGCACAAGTAACTACGGCATCTATCTTTTTGTCGTCACTGATATCAATTAGCGTGATCTGTGACGGCTTTTCTCCCGTAGCAACAGCGGATACATTGCCGAACGTCCCCGTCCCGTCGCCAAGCATGATGCTGATGGTATTTGCACCACAGTCAGCGGTAACCAGATCGGCATTTCCATCGCCATTAATGTCTGCGCTGGCGATACTGCGTGAGCTAGCCATGTTTCCGATCGACAAAACAACACCGGAGTCATAGGAGAGTGTGTTGCATACTGGCGTATCCATGCTCGGTGAAGCGCCGCATCCAAACAAGGATAACCCCAGAGATATTTTCAGTGCAGCTGCATACAAAACATGAATCCGCATCTTCCTCTCCTATAAAGAACAGAGTGGGCTTCAATTTATCTATGGCCAGGACGGCCATTGATTGCCTATTCAGCAGGTTAATAGATAGATATGTAGCCCCTATGCACAGGATAGGGTGACATGACCTGGTTTGTGACACACGCCGATGTCTGCAATTCACCCTGCCCTATATTGATATGGGGCAGCAAACACCATGCCGTTGCTCAGCGGGCTCGTACCCCCCTGATCTTGCTCGCCCATCCGGCTACGAACGGCCTGCGTCGCCGCAGCCGTTGCGAAATGGCCGAGCGGAAGCGAATTTTTTTCAGTGCCGGACGAGGTGCTCTGCGAGGGCGCCGACCTCTCGCGCATTGCGGGGAAGCAGGGGCTGGGTTGGGTGAGGGGCGTCCGCCCCCTGCGGGGGGTGGGAGCGCTGACTAGCGCGCGCCGTGCAAGCGGGCGTCAGCGACGGTAGACCACATGGTGTCTTCGATGGGGATCTGGGGAGACCAGCCGGTGGCTTCGCGCAGGGCGCGGTCGCTGATGACGCAGGGGTAGCGGAAGAAGTTGATGAGGTAGTAGGGCAGGCGGCCGAAGAGCTCGACGGCGAAGTGGGTAAGCGGCCAGGGGATGGGGAAGGTGCGCGAGCGGCAGAGCTCAAGCGCGGTGCGCC
>DAORCZ010000930.1:0-3672 GCA_035345735.1 Pseudomonadota bacterium
TTGTCGAAGGTGGCCAGGATCCGCCCCTGATCATCCAGCGCATAGAGCGCGTTGTTCAAACCGGGGTATGCCAGCCGCTCCGCGTCGAGCAGGGCTGGATGACCCAGCGGGCCATCGGGAATCGGACAACGCCAGCGCACCTGAGCATCGGGTTCGATGAGCAGGACCTCGTCGCCATCCGGACAAACCACTCCCCCAGCCAGCCACAGCGTGTTGGGCAGGCGGGTGAAGTCTTGCTCAAACGTCGACGCTGTCGCGAGGTTCCAAAGCGTGGTGGGTACCATCGAGCGCATCCTGCCTCACTTGATAAAAGCGGAAAAGTCCGACCAGCGAGACTTGGGAATTAGGATGGTGTAGCCCTGCTCCTCCAACTTGAAGCGCGGGGCAAACTTCAGTTCGGGCGGCATCTTGACTCCGGGTCCCAAGACGTCGGGGGCTAGTTCCCTGCGCAACATGTCGCGCAGTTCCCCCTTCAGTTCAACTTCCAAGACCTCGTCGTAAAGCCCGATAGCCTGGTCCCGCGCCTGCTTGCTAAAGACATACTTCGCGTCGATACGGAAGGCTCGGTTCCCTTCGGTGCCTTTGATGAATACATCGTCGAGCGTCGCTTCTCCGAGTTGGAAGTTCAGGATGGCCTGGCGCTCGCCTGTCGACATTCTGCGAACCAGCACCGTGCCCTGTTCCAGCGCCTGCTGCGCCTCCAGATACTGCTGACGAGCCAGCGGTGAGAACTTGCTCCAGTACTTCTTGACCACATCGCTGGCATACGAGGGTGCCGACGAGAGATCGGCCAACACACCTTCGGCCTTCCCGACGCGCCGTTTGATCTTCTCGCTGGCTTCTTCAATCAGCTCTGCGCTTTCCCCTCCCGCCCGGCGGAGCTTATTGATTCCCGATTCGATTCTTTGCACCGCTTTCGATTCGCGAATGAATGTGCCAACACGACCGAGCAGCTTGGATTCCTTCAGAGCCTGCAGTGCCTCGCCGCCGATATATATCAAAGCAATTTCACCAATTAAATATCCAACCAGGTAGCCCCAGGCGTGGCCGCGCACAAATCCATTTTCAGAAAAAAGCCGATCCCGCCAACTCAGCCACCACGATTCCACTGCATTTTCAATATCGGACCACTTCAATTTCTCTAATTTGTGCCAAATTGCCTTCAGTACCTCAATGATTTCTCCATTAAATATACTAACGACCAGATCAACCAGACCCTGAATCGCGTCACTGATGCTGGCGATAAAGCCGTGCACCAGGCCTCCGGCGTAGGCCGGCAGGACGGTCCAGTCACCAAGCTGATCGGCAGCGGCGGTAAACAGGTCATAACTAATCGACCCCGTGCCGCCGCCGGCCTTGCTGACGGTTCCCCAAATCGAGTTTAGATAATTGACGGATGGGATCCAGATGTATGTATCGGCAGTGGCCTGGGATTCAGCCCAGTGTTCGTGGTTGCCATGCGGCTTAAATATGCCGGCCTTCCCGGGTCCATTGTGGTTAGCTTTTGAATTTACATAAACTAGAGCATTAACAACATAACGTTTGTCAGAACCCCAGCGATTAAAATCTCCTTTATATTCGCGCTTTGCCACTCCAAGCGGAGTTTCTCCAGACTGGAACTTATGAATCAATGCATCCGGCTCGGGCAGGTGACGCCAAATTAGCCAATCTGCTACATACCCAAGCTCGCCCTGGTCGGTACTAACAAAATACCAGCGGCTACTGGGGTTATGCTTAATAATCTGAACGTGTGTATTTATTGGCAACAGCTTCGAATCGGGGGTGTCATCTTTAATTGGCCGTTCTCGGATATTGGCGCCGTTCGCTTGATAAACAATTCCGCGTTCGTTGACAGCCTCCCAGCCCGGGCCCAAGAACGCAGTACTCAGCTTGCATTGGACGACGCTAGAGCCGGATGTGCCGGTGGGCTGAGGCAGCAGGTCCGCGGCCGACTCCCCGCGGACGACACGGTCGGCGACACGATCCGCAGCGTGTTCATACTCTTCATAGGCTGCCCGACCGGCCAGGAGACCGGCCCGCTGCTGCACGACATGGGCCGCTTCGTGCGCCGCGGTGAACAAATCCGGCGATTCGCGAAACACCATCCGGTTGCCCAGGACAAAGGCCAGGGCCCCCATGCCATCGCTCTCCTCACCGGCTGCTCCCCCGACGTGCACATCCAGATTCGATAGGTCATGCAGTGGACCAAAGGCCTGCATGATGCGCTCCCAGAACGGCAGCCTGGCTGAGCGCTCCCCTGCCCCCGACTCGTTAGACGGCATCGGCCACAGCGCATCGGCATTTCCGGCAATGCGCGACCAGGCCACATCGTGCTGGGCTTGCTCTAGCGGACTGAGGCTCGACTGCAGAGAGGCGAGTGCATTGGTGCTGGCACCGTGAGCCAAGTTCCCATCAGCCGGACCGCGCCGGGCGTCTATTCTGGAAGCTGCGGCCGGGTACGACACCGCCGAGCCCCGGGAAGGCGGGGGCGCCGTTATCGTTTGCGGGCTCTTCGCGGTCGCTGGCGTCACCCAGTACTGCAATAGCTGACCGGCGGCCTCGGGCTCCACCGGCCCAGGCCCCGCAACGGCGCTAGGCTGCCCGACTAGCGGATCAGGACCGGGCCACAGGCTTGCACGCCGTTCGTCCCGTTGCGCCGCCGGCGAGCTTCTGGCGGGGGCCCAGGGGTCGGAACGCCGACGTTCTTTCGTTTGCCAAAGATGCGACATCGTCAAGGGAGCCCCAAAGTGGCCAGCACGTAAGTCCGCCGCCCGTGCCCATGGCGATACCCGACGCGACGTACGTGTGCAGGCACTCGTTGCAGGGCGTATGCCAGTGGCCGTGAAGTGGCGAGGCACAGCATCGGCTCACGCTCCGATGGCGCGAACCCCAGCCGCTCCTGCAGCCGCCCCGACGACGCTGGGCTCCGGGTGAGCGCCCATGGGCCAGCCGCCCCCCGGCCCAACCGTCAGGCTCGGTCGCCTCAGGACCCAGTCAGCTCGACGAGCGCTCTGCCGCTGCAAACTGGCCTTGCAGCGAAAAGTCCACTGCAAAACCGCGCTTGCAATCCAGTCCCCGCGAGGTGCCGATTGGTCCTCGATTCCGGGGATGAAATGGGACAAGGAAAGAGCAGAAGCCAAGCGGGGATGAGGCGTGTGCGATAGCGGGGGCCCCGGGGTTTTGCCCAGCCCGTTCAACGCGGTGGGATGGAGGGCCCTCGCCGCATAGGAGGCAACGATCTTCTACAGCCCGCGGGGTAGCTTGCAGGCGACCGTCTGCAGGGTGCCGGTGTTGGCGAAGGTACCGCTGGCGATCGTCGTCCAGGTCTGGGCATTGGTGCTGACCTGAAGCTCATAGCCGGCGATGCGGCCGCTCGCATTGCTGGCGCGCGGCTGATAGGCAAAGCCGTTGAAGACCTGCGGGCTCTGCAGATCGATGCTCAGCCAGTGCGGAGGCTTCGGCGCTCGGCGGCTCCACTCCGTCACCCAGGCGGTGCCCGCTTGGCCATCGATGGCGTTGCGAGCGGCGCCGTTTTCGCTGGCGCTCTCTTGGCTATCGACCGACACCGCCCACTCCGATCGATCCAGGGGCTGGCCGTCGAGCAGAAGCTGAAAGTCCTCGACCGCCGTCGCCGCCCCACCGCTCACTTCCGACTTGGCGACCAAGCGCACG
>DAORCZ010000931.1:0-1843 GCA_035345735.1 Pseudomonadota bacterium
GGCGGCTTCTACGCCAAGCTGCGCTGGGAACGCGCCGAGGGCAAGACCTTCAAGCTCGGCCGCCACATCGCGCCGGAAGATCTGCGCAAGCACTTCGCGCTGATCACCAGTTTCGAAAAGACCACGCACCCGACCGACATCACCAACTCGATCCAGCCGATCGTCGCCAACCTGGACAGCAAGAGTCGCGGTGGCAACGATCTGATCGACGCCGATGCCGCGCTGGACGCACCGCCGATGATCAGCGAGTCGAAGTACGACGAGCGCGATGTCTCGCTGTACGCCCTCGGCGTCGGGGCGGCCGAAAATCCCCTCGATCCCAAGAACCTGTCCCTGGTCTACGAGATGAGCGGCGAGGGCTTCCACACCCTGCCGACGTTCGCGGTCGTGCCAGCGATGAAGGTCATCTTCGATGGCTTCAAGCGCGGCGACAAAGCCCCGGGCATGAACTACGGCTTCGAGCGCGTGCTGCACGGCGAGCAATACACCGAGGTCAAGCGCCCGCTGCCACCGCGCGCCAAGCTGCGTCATGAGCTCAAGTGCAAAGACATCTACGACAAGGGCAAGAACGCCGTTGTCATCATGAGCATCAAGACCTTCGATGAGAGCGGCGAAGAGCTGGCTTACAACGAGGTCTCGACCGTGGTGCGCGGGGCCGGTGGCTGGGGCGGCGATCGCGGTCCCTCCGTCGAGAGCAACGTGCCGCCAAGCCGCGCCCCGGATGCCGTGGTGGAAGAAAAGACGCGCGACAACCAGGCGCTGCTTTATCGCTTGTCGGGCGACATCAACCCGCTGCACGCCGACCCCGCCTTCGCGCAGGGCTTCGGCTTCGACAAGCCCATCCTGCACGGCCTGTGCACCTATGGCTTTGCCGCCCGCGCCGTCATCCGCGCCTTTAGCGGCGGCGATCCGCGCTTCTTCAAGAGCATCAAGGTCCGCTTCGCCGACAGCGTGTTCCCCGGCGAGACGCTGATCACCGAGATGTGGAAAGAGTCGGAAGGTCGCATCGTCTTCCGCACCAAGGTCAAAGAGCGCGACAAGGTCGTGATCTCAAACGCCGCAGTCGAGCTTTACAGCGAGATTCCCAAGCCCAAGGCCAAGGCCGCAGCGCCCGCCGCCGGAGCCGCCGCAGCGACGGTATCGGCCGAGCCGATCAGCGCCGATGTCTTCGCCGGCATCAAGGCCTACTTCGATGGCAATGCCGATGCGGTGAAGAAAATCGGCGTGCTGTATCAGTTCAAGCTCACCGCGCCGGAAAGCGTGTGGACGCTCGATACCAAGGCCGCCGGCGTCAGCCCGGGTGCCGCGGCGTCCCCGCAGTGCACGCTGGAGCTATCGGATGCCGACTTCATGGCCATGTGCAGCGGCAAGGCCGATCCGATGAAGCTGTTCATGGACAAGAAGCTGCGCATCACCGGCGACATCATGGCCAGCCAGAAGCTGGAGTTCTTAAAGAAGATCGATCCCAACCTGGTGCTGGCCGCGGCCAAGGCGCGGGCTGGGGCGGGCGGCGGTGCGGCTCCGGCGGCAGCTCCGACCGCAGCAGCTCCGACGGGCGGCAGCCTGTCGGGCGATGTCTTCATCGCCATCGAAGACTACGTCGAAAAGAACCGCGCCGAGCTGACCAAGATCGGCGTCGTTTACCTGTTCAAGCTGAGCAGCCCCGACTCGGCGTGGACCGTCGATCTGAAGGAAGGCAAGGTCCAGGCGGGCGAGGTCGGCAAGGCCGGCTGCACGCTCGCGCTGTCGGATACCGACTTCATCGCCATGGCCACGGGCAAAGCCGACCCGATGAAGCTGTTCATGGACAAGAAGCTGCGCATCACCGGCGACATCATGGCCA
>DAORCZ010000931.1:1943-3663 GCA_035345735.1 Pseudomonadota bacterium
CCGATGAAGCTGTTCATGGACAAGAAGCTGCGCATCACCGGCGACATCATGGCCAGCCAGAAGCTGGAGTTCTTAAAGAAGATCGATCCCAAGGCTGCCGAAGCGGCCGTGGCGGCGAAGAAGGGCGCCAAGGCCGCGGCCCCGGCGGCTGCGACGGCTGCAACGAGTGCGGCGCCGGCCAAGGCCGATGCGCAAGCGGGCAAGATCTTCGCTGCGCTGTCTGCTCGCTTGGCTGCTGACAAGAACCTGGGCGCCTCGCTGGGGGCGCTTGTGCAGTTCAATGTCGATGGCAAGTCGTGGGTCGTCGATGGCGCGGCGGGAGCGGTGCGCGAAGGAGCCGATGCCGCGGCCAAGACCGTGCTGTCGCTTAGCGATGAGGATCTGACGGCGCTCGTGCGCGGCGAAAAGAGCGTGCAGAGCCTGTATCAGCACGGCGGCCTGCGCGTCGACGGCAACGTCGGCCCGGCCCATCAGCTGAGCTTCTTGCGCGGCTTGCTGTAGAACCAAACTACGAACAGAGCGGGGTGTGGCATTGGCCCGCCCCGCCTGAGAGGAAACGAACCATGGGACGCAGAGTCAATGTCATTGGCGTCGGGATGATCAAGTTCTCCAAGCCCGGCGCGAGCGAAGACTACAACGTCATGGCGGCCAAGGCCGGCCGCGCCGCGCTGCAGGATGCCGGCGTGCCCTTCGACGCCATCGAGCAGGCCTACGCCGGCTACGTCTACGGCGACTCCACCTGCGGTCAGCGCGCGGTGTACGAGCTAGGGCTCACCGGCATTCCGGTGTTCAACGTCAACAACAACTGCTCGACCGGCTCGACGGCGCTGATGCTGGGCAAGCAAGCCATCGAAGGCGGCATCGCCGAGTGCGTGCTGGTGCTGGGCTTTGAGCAGATGGAAAAAGGCGCGCTCGGCTCGAAGTTCAACGACCGCACGAACCCCCTCGACAAGCACGCCGGCGTAATGAACGACCTGCAGGGCTTCAACCAGGCCCCGCCGGCCGCGCAGATGTTCGGTGGTGCCGGTCGCGAGTATCGCTGGCGCTATGGCACCAAGCGCGAGACCTTCGCCAAGGTCAGCGAAAAAGCCCGCAAGCACGCCAGCCAAAACCCGCTCGCCATCTTTGCCGAGCGGCTGTCGGTCGACGAGATCATGGCCTCGCAAGAGGTCTTCGATCCGCTGACCCGCTTCCAGTGCTGCCCGCCGACCTGCGGTGCCGCCGCGGCGATCCTGTGCTCGGACGAGTTCGCCAAGCGCCACGGCATCGAACGCCCGGTGTACATCGCCGGCCAGACCATGACCACCGATTACGCGTCGAGCTTTGGCGACAGCATGATCAAGATGGTCGGCTTCGACATGGCCAAGCGCGCCGCCGAAAAAGTCTACGAGCAGAGCGGCCTGGGCCCCAACGACGTCCAGGTCGTCGAGCTACACGACTGCTTCACCACCAACGAAGTGCTGACCTACGAAGCCCTCGGCCTGTGCAAAGAAGGCGAAGCCGAGAAGTTCATCTGGGAAGGTCAGAACACCTACGGCGGCAAGTTCGTCACCAATCCCTCGGGGGGCCTCTTGTCGAAGGGCCATCCGCTAGGCGCGACGGGCGTGGCACAGTGCGCCGAGCTGGTGTGGCAGCTACGCGGCCAAGCCGACAAGCGTCAGGTGCAGGGTGCCAAGGTCGCGCTGCAGCACAACCTGGGCCTCGGTGGAGCCTGCGTCGT
>DAORCZ010000932.1:0-3663 GCA_035345735.1 Pseudomonadota bacterium
ACCCGCGCCGATGCGTCGACGCGCAGCGAGGAGCTGGAAGTTCCGCCACCCGAGCCCCTGGGACCGCAGCCCACGCCGCAGGGTCTGTGGTTTCTGGCCTGGCTAGGGCTTGGGGGCCTCGTCACCTCGATGATCAGCTTTGGCACGCAGTGGGCACACACCAACGCCTACATCCCCGGCCTGTTTTTCCCGTCGCTGGCCATCGGGGTTGCGGCCGGACGCCTGCTGCATCGCAGCGATGAGCCGCGCGCCCAGACGCAAGGCAGCCGACGCGGCCGCGCGCTGCGCCAGGCCCTCGTGTGGGGGTTGCTGGCCGCCAGCCTCTATCCCCGCATGCGCAGCCTCAATCCGCGCGCCCATATCCCGACCGAGGCCGATCGCGCCGCCGGCGATGCCGTCATCGAAAAGCTGCGGAGCGCGCCGGGTGAGGTGCTGATTCCGTTCCATCCGTTCTATGCCCACCTCGCCGGCAAGCGGACCTTCCTGCACCGCATGGGGATCTGGGATGTGCGTGACACCGTCGCTGCCCCGGTGCGCGGTCTGCAGGCCGCGATCGTGCAGCGTCGCTTCTCGCGCATCGTGATGGACGACAAGGTCGAAGCCACCTGGCACGACTGGCCCGAGCTCCTGTCGAACTACCGCATCATCGAGCGCATCGCCGGTCCCCGCCCCGTCGAAGGCGCCCGTACCGTGCCGGCGATCGTGCTGGAGCCGCTGCCGCGACAAGACTGGGTAGGCCCCGCCGACGCGCCCGCCGACCGTGGCCCCGAACCAGACAGCGAGCCCGCCGCCCCCTAGCCCGCGCGCCTCGCCCAAACGTCCGGTCGTCCCGCGGCGGCGGGTTCTTTTCGGTCGCCGCGGCTGCCGCCCTCTGCCCGGAGCGACCGCGCATCCCCCGTGCCATGCGCGATTGGCGAGCCCAGCAGGAACAGGCTGCCCAGATCTGTTGTTTCTCTTTTATCCATGGGAATTTAGGTAAGCACATGAACAAACATCGCCCCCTCCGTCCCTCCTGTTCGCTCGCGTCTTGGGTCCCTCTGGGATCGCTCTGTCTGCTGTACGGCACCGTCGCCTGGGCCACCCCGACAGCGGCCCCACACCCCATGGGCATCGCCGATCTGACTCAGCTTCAGAAAGTATCGGACGCCCAGCTCAGCCCGTCCGGCAAGACGCTGTACTTCACGGTCGGCCGGGCCCGCCTGGATCTGAACCGCTGGCAGAGCGCGCTTTACGCCCAGCCCGTCGCCGAAGGTCCCGGGGGCGTGCTACAGCCGCAGGGCCCGGCCCGCCGCCTGACCTTCCCCGAGCGCGGCGACAAGCGCGAAGGCCAAGACTCCTCGCCCCGCCTGTCCCCCGATGGGCAGCGGCTCGCCTTCTTGAGCTCGCGCGATGGCAAAGAGACGCAGCTTTACGTCATGCCCGCGAGTGGTGGCGAGGCCCGTCGCCTGTCGAACCTTCCCGCCGGCGTCGGCTCACTGCTGTGGACGCCCGATGGACGTGGCCTGGTGGTCAGCAGCCGGGTCTACGCCGCCTGTCCACCCTATCCCGCCGCTGCTGCCGAGACCTGCAACAAGACGGCTGGCGAGGCCGCGGACAAAAATCACATGCAGGTCCGGGTCATGGACGGCCTGTTCTATCGCCACTGGGACAGCTGGAGCGACGGTCGCCGCAGCCACCTGTTCTACCTGCCGCTGCCGGTCAGCGATGAGGCCCAAGTCACGCCGATCGATCTAACCCCCGCCGACTACGACGCCCCGGCCGTGGCCCGCGCTGGCGGTCAGCCCTATGCCGTCTCGCCCGACGGGCGCGAGCTCGTCTATGTCCAGAACCGCGACAAGGATCTGGCGCTCGGCACCAACAACGACCTGTTCCTGCAGACGCTCGATGCCGATGGCAAACCAAGCGGTGCGCCGCGCAACCTGACGGTGCAGAACCCTGCCACCGATGTCTCGCCGCGCTATTCACCCGACGGCCGCTACCTGGCCTATCTCGCGCAGCGGCGACCGACGTTTGAAGCCGACCGCTTCGAGATCGTTCTTTTCGATCGCCGCACCGGCCAGCATCGCTCGCTCTCGGCCCGCTTTGACTCTTCGGTGGGTGAGCTGGCCTGGACGCCCGACAGTCAGCGCCTGATCTTCACCAGCTCGCTCGGTGGGCGCGGCGTGATCCTCGCCTGCGATCTCAGCGGCCAAGCCCCGCCCTGGCAGATCAGCGTCGGCGACTCGCACGAGCTGCAGGTCATGCGCAGCAGCACCGGCCTGCACCTGTGGTTCCTGCGCTCGTCGCTTTCCGCCCCCGCCGAGGTCTTTGCCCAGCCGCTCGATGCCACCGCCCGCCCGCTCGCCGAAGCGCAGCCGCTGTCGTCGATCAACAGCGCCGCGCTGCAGAGCCTCAAGCTCGGCCGCAAAGACGAGTTCTTTTCGACGAGTCGCGACGGTCTGCGCCTACAAGCTCATGTCGTCCTGCCGCCCGACTTCAACCCCGAGCGCAAGTATCCCGCCGCGGTGCTGATCCACGGCGGCCCCCAGGGCGCCTGGGAAGACTTCTGGCAGTGGCGCTGGAATGCCCAGCTCTTCGCGGGGGCCGGCTACATCGTGCTGATGCCGAACCCCCGCGGCTCGGAAGGCTTCGGCCAGCGCTTCGTCGATCAGGTCTCGGGCGACTGGGGCGGGCTGGCCTATGACGACATCATGCGGATGGTTGATCTGCTGGTCTCGAAGCCCTATGTCGATAGCAAGCGCGTCGCGGCGCTGGGCGCGTCCTACGGCGGCTACATGGTGAACTGGATCGGCACCCAGACCGACCGCTTCGCCGCCCTGGTCAGCCATGCTGGCGTCTTCGATCTGCGCTCGATGTACGGCGAGACGGAAGAGATGTGGTTCCCGCGCTGGGAGTTCCAAGGCGACCCCTGGACCACCGACCAGTACGACCGCTTCAGCCCCTCGCGCCGCGCCGAGCACTACAAGACGCCGATGCTGGTCATCAGCAACGAGCGCGACTATCGCGTCCCAGTCAGCCAAGGCATGCAGCTCTTCACGGCGCTGCAGGTCCGCAAGGTGCCCTCGCGCATGGTCATCTTCCCCGACGAAAACCACTGGGTGCTCAAACCCAAGAACTCGCAGTTCTGGTACGGCGTGGTGCTGGACTGGCTGCATCGCTACATCGGCGGCGCGGCCGTCGATCCCAAGCTGATTGATCTCGCGGCCACCCACGTCAAGTAACTTCCCGTACCTGCTCAGGCGACCTACGTCCTCCTCCCTAACCTCGCCGCTGCTCTCCCGCACTCCCCTCGTTCCTCGTCGCTGAGCCACCTCGTCCGGCACCGCACAACCGCCGTCCCGACCGGGCGATAATCGCCCTTCGTGCGTGCACTGCACGCCGATGGAGGGACCTCATGCTGCACTCTTCGACTCGCTTAGTTTGCTCGCCTCTGCCCGCTGCGCCCCGCGCTCGCCACCCAGCCGACCTGGCTCGCCGCGGCGCGCTTGCCCTTGGCCTGGGTCTATTGGCCCTCGGCGGCTCAGCCGACGCCGCCACCCTGCAGGTCGGCCCCGGCAAGACCTATGGCAAGCCCTGCCAAGCCATCGCCGCCGCCGCCGCGGGTGACGTCATCGAGATCGACGCGGCCGGCAACTACACCGGCGACACCTGCGCCTTTAGCAC
>DAORCZ010000933.1:0-3652 GCA_035345735.1 Pseudomonadota bacterium
CTTGACGACAACACGGCCCTCGCCAAGCTGAGCAGCGCCGCCCCGGTCCTGCGCGCGAGCGACGTCACGACGACTCTCGCAGACTTCGCCATCATTACGTTTGCCGTCGATCCGGATCGACTGCAGCGCCTGCTGCCACCGGAGTTCTCAGTGCAGCGCGTCGTGATTGATGGCACCGAGCGCGGCTTGGTATCGGCGGTGCCCTTCCGCGATCTCGACTTCCGCTTCCAGTTTGCCCCCTGGCTGCGCTTCGCCTTCGGCCAGACGAATTACCGCGCCTATGTCCTTTTTCGCGGCGAGCCGTGCGTCTGGTTCTTTGGCACGTCGCTAGCAACCCCCTTTGTGCTGGTGCCGCAGCTTCTGTGGCGGCTGCCCTGGCACTACGCCCGCATGCGCTTTGACACCGCCTGGCAGGACGAGCGTTGCCGTCACTATCACCTGCACACGACCGCCCGCTGGGGCCGCGCTGCCGTCGAGATCGAGGGAACCGACGAACCAACCGGCACCCTACCCGGATTCGCGAGCGAAGCGCAGACCGCTCTTATCCTCACGCATCCGCTGCAGGGCTATTTTCGCCGCCGCGATGGGCGAGTCGGCAGCTACTCCGTCTGGCACGAGCGGCTGCGCCTACGCCGCGGCATCGCGCGCCGGGCGCGCTTCGAGCTCTTGGAAGAGCTTGGGCTGATCGACGCGTTAAGCAAACCGCACTCGGTGCTGCTGCAGGAACGCACCGAATTCCGCGTGTTCCTACCGCCGCACGTCGTGGCCGGCTAGCTAGAGCCCCAGCGTCCGTCCCACAAAGTCGGCCAGCAGTCCCTGCGCGACGTGCTGCCGATAGTCGCGCGTCGAGCGGATGTCGTCGATCGGCGCAATCTCACCGGCCAAGAGGGTCTGTGCCTCGTGCAGGAGGCTAGCGCTGAGAGCGCCACCCTCCAGCGCTGCCTCGGTACGCCGACAGCGCAGCGGAATCGGCGCCACGCTCCCCAGACCAATGCGCACCCGAGTCAGCCGATCGCCATCGCGCAGCGCGGAAGCGGCCATACACACTTTGGAGATCGCTTGGGCGCGGCGCGTCCCGACCTTGCGATAGTAGTGAAGCTGTCGCTCTCGCTCGCTCGCTGAGCAGCGTGGGATGCGGATGCGAGCGATCAGCTCATCGGCCGCGCGCTGCATCTGCTTGTAGCCAGTATGAAACTCCGCGTACGGCAGCCAGCGGGCCCCGCGCAGCGACACCAACTCTAGCTCGGCGTCGTAGGTCAGCAGGGCCGGCGGACTGTCCGCGGCGGGCGAGGCGTTGGCGATGTTGCCGCCCAGGGTGCCGCGATTCTGAATCGCGATCGCCCCCGACTCGATCGCCGCCTGCGCAAGCGAGGGGAACTCCTGGGCAATCAGCGCGTGCTGCCTCACGTCCGTGAAGGTGGTCAGTGCGCCCAGGTCGATGTGACTCGGCGCTACGGTGATGCCGCGCAGCTCCTCGATGCCCCAGATATCCAGATAGCGCCCGGCCGGCAGCTTCCCAGCGGAAAACAGGACCATCAGATCCGTGCCCCCGGCCAGCGGCTGCCAGCGACGGTTCACCGGCGTCACTGCCGAGGGAGTGGCCTCGACGCTCTGCGCCGCGCTGCGGTCTTGGGCTAGCAGGGTCAGCGCTTCGACGAGCGTGCGCGCCGACACCGCTTCGAAATCGGGCAGAAATGCGCGCATCAGCCCTGGCCTCCGCGGCTGCCACTCGCCTCGTCAGCGCAGGCGCGCAGGACCGAGGTGAAGATCTTGGTGTAGCCAGTGCAGCGACACAGGTTGCCAGCCAAGCCCTCGCGTACTTGATCCTCCGTTGGCCGCGGGTAGCGCGAAAGCAGAGCCTTGGCAGCGATGATCATGCCCGGAGTGCAGATGCCGCACTGCGCCCCGCCGCACTCGATAAAAGCCTGCTGCACGCGATCCAAAGTGGCAGCGCTCGGGGCAACACCTTCGATGGTCGTCACGTTCGCCCCCATCGTCTGCAGAGCCGGCACCAAGCAGCTGCAAACCAGCTCGCCGTTGAGCAGGACGGCGCAAGCGCCACACTCGCCCTCGCCACAGCCTTCTTTCGTGCCCGGCAGAGCCAGTGACTCGCGCAGCACGTCCAGCAGACGCGCCATCGGATGTACGGTGCAGCTTCGCTCGCTGCCGTTTACGCGCAGGCGCAGCTCAATCAGCGGACTGGTGAAAGAACCGCTCGACGTCAGTGCATCGCGCGGCGCGCTCTTTTCCGACCAGGACTCGGGCTTGGACTCGGACATCGACATTAGCGCGCCTCTCCCGCGGCAGATTTCGCCTGCGCGATGGCAAACAGGTCCTCGGGCAGCAGGGGAATTTGATTGACGCGCAGGCCGGTGGCTTGCGCGATGGCGTTCAGAATCGCCGGAGCCGTCCCGTCGAGCGGCAGCTCGCCAATGCCCTTAGCACCGCGCGGGCCACGCAGCCGCGGATTTTCCACCTCGACGAAATCAACGCGGATGGGCGGCACATCGACCGAGGTCGGCATGATGTAGTTGGTCATCTGGCCGTTGGCCATCCGCCCCTCGCGCCACACAACTTTTTCGTACAGCGCATAGCCGATGCCCTGCGCCACGCCGCCTTCGATCTGACCGGCTGCCAGCACCGGGTGCACGACCTTGCCGACCTCTTGCACCGCGACGAAGTCCAGCACCCGTGTCTCGTAGGTCAATAGGTCGACCTCGACTTCAGCGACGTAGACCGCCCAGGCATAGGTGGCATATGCGTCGCCGCGATACGCCTTGTCGTCCCACTGCACATCGGGAGACGGCTGATACTGCGCGCTGGCCTTCAGCGCTCCGTGCCTTCCGATGTAGATCGCGGCGGCCGTCGCGAACTCTGCCGCTGTATACGAATCAGGCAGCCCGCCGCCTTCGCGCAGCAGGCCGCGCAGGGCACGACAGGCATCACCGACCAGGCCCCCGACGATCATCACCGTACGTGAGGCCACCGTCGGGCCGCTGTTCGGCACAGCCGCGGTATCGGGACGCACGACAACGATCGACTCCGCCGGCAGCCCCAGCGTCTCAGCGGCGATCTGCGTGAAGATGGTGTTCGTGCCCTGACCGATCTCGGTGCTAGAGGCGCGAATCTGCAGCCGCCCCTCCGCATCGCAGTCGACCGTGACCACCGACGCAAGGTGGCGCTCGCCCGATCCGGTAAAGCCGGCGCCGTGCATAAACGACGCGAGACCGATGCCGCGCCGCAGCGGGGATCGCGACGTTGTCTCGTGACCAGCCGCGGCATAGCGTGCTCGCTTCTCGGCATAGCCCGAGAGTTCCATCGCGCGCGACAAGATCTCTCGCATATCGACGTTCTCGCGCACCACCTGCCCCGTCGCAAGCGTCCCGCCATCCTGCACGAAGTTGCGGCGGCGAAGCTCGACTTCCGACAGGCCAAGGGTGCGCGCGGCTTCGTCGATGTGCCGCTCGATCGCAAACACCGACTGCGGCGCTCCGAAGCCGCGGAAGGCGCCTTGGGGTGGCGTATTCGTAGCAGCGGCGCGGGCTCGCACCCGTACGTGGTCGCAGGCATACGGCCCAGCGGCGTGCAGCCCGCCGCGCGACAGCACCACCGGCGACAGCGTCATGTAGGCGCCGCCGTCGATGCGAAAGTC
>DAORCZ010000934.1:0-3650 GCA_035345735.1 Pseudomonadota bacterium
GCCCGGTGTAGACTGGGATGTCTATGCTGGCGATGGTTCATTTCCTTCCCGTCACAAGCTTGCTCGCTACGCTCCCTCAGCTCTTCCAGCAGCTGAACTGGTTGGAAGTCTTCGGATTCGTGACCGGAGCCCTGTGTGTTTACTTGCAGGTGAAAGAAATTATCTGGAACTGGCCGATCGGAATCGTCAATAATATCGTCTACTTCGTCGTATTCTGGCGAAGCCGAATTTATGCGGATGCGTGCCTCCAGCTCTTCTTTCTAAGCGTATCCATCTATGGCTGGTGGCAATGGAAGTACGGCGGAACCCAGCGCCCCGAGCTATCTGTCCAGCGCACCACGCGACGCTTGGGCTTGAGGTTGGCGGCCATCACGATCACCGCCGGGTTGCTCATTCATGAGGCCTTGCGCCGCTTCAGCAACAGCGACGTACCCTGGGGGGATGCGACCACCACGGCCATCAGCCTGACCGCCCAATACATGTTGGGGCGAAAGCTGCTAGAGAACTGGATCCTCTGGATCGCCGTGAATGTCCTTTATCTCGGCCTCTATTGCTACAAACGGCTGTTCCTCACGGCATTCCTCTACATGATATTCAATGGGCTATGCGTAATGGGATATCGGGGCTGGAGCGCGAGCTTGCGACGAGACCGCATCGCCAAAGCGGTCCCGGCCTGATCTGCAATCGAGACCCTGCCGGCACTCCCGCCATGCGCTCGGGGCGACCCTGGGCAACGCGGGCGTGCGATGTTCTTAGCGATAGGTGGCAGTGACGGCAGTAAAGCCGAGGCCGACGGTCATGCCGTTGGGGGTGGTGCCCCCGGCGACGGGCTTCCAGTTGCCCATGCTGTCGAACACCTGGACGTCGGGAGCGAGGATGCTGCCGACGGGGGACAGCTTGACCTCGGCAGGCAGGATGACGCAGGTGGCGGGGTTGGTCTTGCAGCACATGCTGGGGGTCATGCACTTCATCGCACTCACGGGGTTCATGAGGTTTTCGAACAGGGAGATGATGGTCTTGGTGGTAGGCGACATGGGGTCGCCGTTGATCAGCTTGGTGATGGTGGTGGCGACAGCGGGGATGATGCGGCCGTCGATGTCGACGGACGAGACGACGCCGTGCAGGACGCCGCCGGTGATGCGGGTGATGCCGCCGGCAGTGGCAACCGTGCCCTCGATGTGCAGGCCGTGGACGGGCAAGGACAGAGACATGGTGCCGATGTTGAGCTGCAGGTCGAGGACGCCGTCTTCGGTGGGCAGGAGGCTCTTGCTGGCCTTGCTGGAGAGCTTGCTGGTGGCGATGGTGCCGATGAGATCGGCGGGCGGGTTCATGGCCTTTTCCAGCAGGTCGCTGCCGTCGAACTTGGGAGGCGACAGGGTGGGCTTGGCGGGGAGGACAGAGAGGCCGACGCAGGAGGAGTTGGCGAGGTCGCTGGTCTTGATGCTGGCCAGGATGAGGGTCTGGCCGGCCTTGACCGAGGTGTCGATGGAGCCCTGGAGGTCGAGGCCGGCGACGGTGATGGCCTGCACCAGGGTCTTGAACTGGTTCCTGTTGCGGCCGCTGCCGTCGAAGTCATAGGCGTAGGTGCGCGAGCCGCTGCTGGCGGGTAGCAACAGCGAGTCCGTGACGATCTGATAGACGGTCCCGGGGGCATCGGCGCCCCGGCAGGAATAGACGTGGGCGGCGTCGGGGGGCGTGGCCAGGTCGGCGGGCATGGTCATATCGACGGGCATGGCCATGTCGACGGGCATGGCCATATCGACGGGCATGGCCATATCGACGGGCATGGCCATATCGACGGGCATGGCCATATCAGCGGGGGCGGCCATGTCGGCGAGGCGGGCCATGTCGACGGGCGCGGTGGCCATATCGCTGGGTGCGGTGGCCATATCGCTGGGTGCGGTGGCCATATCGCTGGGTGCAGTGGCCATGTCCGCGGGGGCGGCCAGGTCGCGCGGCGGCGGGATGCTGAGGTCGCGGCGCTTTTCGGCGTCCTCGTCGATGATCATCATCGGGTCCGAGCAGCCGATGGGCAGGGACAGCGCACAGGTGGCAGAGAGGCCGAGCAAGGCCGCAGTCAGCGTCGAGGTCCGCATAACAGTCGCTCCATTCGTCGGTGCGCCGAGCGCCGGGCGCCGGTTCATCGGGTCACCGAGCTGAGGGCCGGGACCATGGCACAGCCGGATCCGGCGATGCAAGCGCGTCGGCAATCGGTCGCGGCTGCGGTCTAGGTCTGGGGCGGAGTTGCCTGATACACTCCGCGCCATGAAAGCCGCCTCCTCCGACGAGAAATCCGCTCCTGCCATCCCGGCGTACGACGAGTTCATCTCGCCGCGCTGGACGGCACACCTGGCCGCGCAAGCGGTGCCGGTCACGCCCAGCCCGGGGGCAGACCCCACGGCGGCGCCCCCGGCGGACTGGGCGGCGCTTGCCGACCTGCGCCAGCTAGGCGAGCGCGGCGGCCTGGAGACCGACGGTGCGCTGCGCTTCCTGCTTTCGCTGTACCTAAAGACGCGGCCACAGCTCGCGGCCCTGCTGGCGCAAAGGCAGGCCGATCGCCAGTTCATCGATGAGCGCACGCGGGCCTGCTACGCGCTAAACCAGCGCCTGGGCCGCGACATCACCGACCCCGACTACCGCACCGTGCTGGGCCTAGAGGATGCCCAGGGTCGCGTCGTGGTGGGACCACTGCGCCCCGACTACTGCGCCGGAGGAGGTGCCCCGGTCGCTCCCATCCCGCCGTACCTGCGCGGGCCGCACGTCACGCTGTTTGGTCCGCCCGACACCGCCAAGATGGCGGTCAACGCGATGAACGCCTATCACCGCAAGCTGCGTGGCGAGCCGCCTATCGTCGAGCAGCTCCTGGCTGAGCTGGACGCGCAGGAGGGCCATGCCGTCACGCCGATGTGGGGGGCCGACGACGAGGACTCCAAGACCCCGCTGCGCAAGGACCTGATCGACGCGGGGGTCAACCTCACCGCCTGTCACCAGGGGCAGCTCAGCATCAACGACGGGGGCAAGTCGTACACGCTCGCTGCCTCGCATCGCTCGCTGCCGATCAAGCGCTTCCCCGGCCTGGCCCTGCCCTGTACCTTCCTGTTTTATCAGGGTTCGCCCCTGCCCTTACACCTGTATGATTTCGCGCTACACCTATTTGCCAATTATCGCAATCCGCAAGCCCTAGTCTTCTACGTACCCAAGCTAGAGACCGAAGGCGAGGCCGAATATCTGCGCCAAATGTTCCTAGCCGCTGAGACCCTGATCCGGCAGATGGATCCCGCGTATCAAATCGGCACCATCCGCGTCTTGGTTGTGCTGGAAAATCCCCGCGCCATTCTGCGCACGCACGAGATCATGGATGCGCTCTATCCCTATTTCGTCGGCGCCTCGCTGGGCTGGCATGACTATCTAGCCTCGACGGCGCGGCTGTTCCGCGAGGACGGCAACTATCGCATTCCGGTCAAGGCCGATCCCAACATCGTCATCAAGTACATCAAGGCCTCGCACTCGCTGCTTGCCGACGTCGTGGGATCGCGCGGCGGCATCGGGGTCGGGGGCATGTACGGCATCCTGCCGCTCGACAATGACCTGCACAGCCCGTCGTTCCAGGTGACGCTGCGCGGCTTCGTCAAAGACGTCATCACGCAGCT
>DAORCZ010000935.1:0-3649 GCA_035345735.1 Pseudomonadota bacterium
GAATATCCCGCCCCAATGTCAGGCACGGTCTTGCGAACCAGTTCTCCGTCGGCCATCCCCGCCCCCCTAGCTGGCCCAACGCAGCCCAGTCCCCGGCCCGCGCCGCGGGTCGCTCACCGGCCGGTGCACCGCCTGCCGCTGTACGCCGGGCTCGCGCTCGCCGGGCTGTCGGCGTGCAGCCCCTATCCCGATGACGGGGAGTTCTTGGCTGGCGTGGTGTACTCAAACACCTTTCTCACCGGCGTAAGGACGATCGATCGGCTGCCTGCCGTCGGGCGCGGGCGCGGAGTGGTGGGCTTCGCGCCGTACACCGTGCTGGCGACGACACGCGGCAGCGAGGGTCCGCGAGCGGTCAGCAGTACCACCGCCGCCAGCGCACCGTTTTGGACCAACGGCGGCAAGCGCCAGCCACTGGCCCGCGACAGCGCGCAGAAGGTCTACCAGCTAGACACCGGCTGCGCCGCCCCACCGAACTACGCCTTCGACGATAGGCTGGACCTGATTCGCCTCGATCGCCAGTACCCGATCTTCGCCGACATCCCCGAGGTGCTGGCGACCAACAGCGGGCGCGGCGGGCGCACCGGGGCCTACAGCGCCGTCGTCGAGGTCATCCACCTCGCCGGCTCGGGCGCCCTGCCCTGCCAGTCGATTAAGCGGCTCGACACCATCGAGAGCCGCATCGGCAAAGACCTGCGCGAGGTTCGTCGCGAGTATCGCCTGCTGCAGATCATCGACCCCCTGTTGGTACCCAGCACACCGTCGCTGCCGACCCAGCTTGGCTTCTATAACCAGCTCGTCGTGCCCTACATCGACATGGGGCCGGTGCCGCTTGAACCCGACGGCAGCGCCTTCCGCACCATGCCGCTTTACCGCCTGACCGATGCCATGGGCAGCTCGGCCGGCAACGTGATCTTCGGCAGCAGCGACGATGCGGGGCCAGCCTATTCGCCGATCTGTCGTGACTACACGCTGCAGCTTGCCGCCGGGGCCAGCCTGCCACTTGATGTTGGAGACCCCGCGCTGCGGGCCGCGGTGAAGACTGAGTTCTTGGCTAGCTGCATCGTCTGTCGCACGCTTGACAAAGACGGCAGCGCCGACTGTCCCTTCACCAGCAGCCAGGCGGTGGCGCCATGACCCAAGCGAAGCCCATCGCCCGCCGCGTCTCGGTCCTGCGTCGCACGCTGTCGCTGCCCCTGCTCGCCAGCTTGGCCCTGCCCTGGGTCGCGCCGCAGTCGGCATACGCCGTCGGTGAACAGAACGGCCGTCTGCGCGGCTCGGTCGTCGAAGCCGGCAGCCAGGTCCCGCTGCCTGGTGCCCAGGTCACGATCAAAAGCGACGCCATGATCGGCCAGCGCACCGCCACCACCGACGAGGAAGGCAGCTTCGACTTCCCGAGCGTGCCGCACGGCACCTACACCATCACCGTCACCTACGAAGGCATGCGCCCGATCAAGCGCAAAGCCCGCGTCGAGCTGGGCGAGACGCAGAACATCCGCATCGCCTTTTCTGCCGAACTCGCCGCCAGCGAGACCACGACCATCGTCGAAGAGCGCAAGCGCATCGACTCGGACAAGGTGTCGACCGGCCGCGTCCTGCGCGCCGAAGACCAGGGCAAGATCGCCACCCAGCGCAGCTATCAGAGCGTCGTCCAGCAGCTTCCCGGCGTCGTCGGCACCGGCAACCCGGTCATGGCCGGCGGTAGCTCGCGCCACAACCGCTACCTGGTCGATGGCCTGGACATCACCGACCCGGTCACCAACACCTTTTCGGCCAACTTCAACTTCGATGCCATCGCCCAGATCGACACCCAGCTCTTGGCGATCGATGCGCAGTACAACTCGCTCGGCGGCGTCATCAACCTCATCACCAAGCGTGGCTCGGATCAGTTCCACGTCGACGCCAGCTTCTACCTCAACCATCAGTCGCTGTCCTCGGGGGCGCGCGCTGGCGCGCAGCTTTACGAAGGCAAGCTCGATGACCAGAGCGATCCCCGGCCGCCCAATGCCTCGTACCAGGCCAACCTCAACCTGTCGGGACCGCTCATCAAGCAGAAGCTGTGGTTCTATCTGTCGACGGAGCTGCGCTACAACCTGAGCTCGGTGGTGCCCGGCCCGCCGCTCAATGTCCAGCACGATGCTCGTGTGTTCTTGGGCGTCTATCCCCGCCTCAAGCTGACCTTTCAGCCGGCGGCGCGTCATCGCCTGGAGCTGTCGATCAACAGCGATCCCGCGACCATCACCAACGCGCAGCAGGCCAATACCTTCACCGGTGAGGCCGAGTACACGCAGAAGCAGGGCGGCCTGTTCGGCGTTCTCAACTACGACTACTTCGTCCGCGACAACCTGATCTTCGGTGTGCAGGCCGGTATCTCGTGGAATCGACTCGAGATCTCGGCGGCGAACAACGACTACACGCAGTCGAACTATTTCGATCGCAGCAGCACCATCCGCTGGAATGCTGCCCAGGCTTCGCGTCTGCAAGATGACCAGCGCTGGCGCTATCAGCTCGATCCGACGGTGACCTGGGTCAAGAAGGGCTGGCTCGGCGAGCACACGGTGAAGTTCGGCGCGCAGCTTTCGTACCTGTACCGCTATCGCTACATCGCGACCGGCGGCAACTCGACGTACACCGACGACACCGGCCAGTCCGCCGATGCCGGCGCGCTGGTTCGCGATGGCACGGCGACCGACCGGCCGTTTGGCTGCAACCCGCTTGCCCCGAACCCGCGCGCCGGCTCGATGGCAACGCCCTGCTACCAGGCAAGCTACTACGATCCCGCGCTGGTCCTGCATCAGCAGGGCTTCGGCATCGGCGGCTTCATTCAAGATCTGTGGAAGCCGGCCAAGTGGCTGACCATCGTGCCCGGTCTGCGCATCGACTATGGCCAGACCAAGAACTCGCAGAACCAGATCGTGCAGAACCTGCTCGGCTTCGGGCCGCGCCTCGGCATCAACGTCGATCTGACGCGCGACGGCAAGACGGTGTTCAAGTTCGCCTACGGTCGCGCCAACGAGACTCTGTCGCTGCTCAGCACCTCGTCCGCTGATGCGCGTCAGTTCACCAGCACTTGGCAGTGGAACCGAACCTCGAATCGCTACGATCGCTTCGTCAGCTCGTCGGGCGGAGCCAAGGGCTACGACCTGACCGGCCGCTGCGAAGATGGCACGGTCAGCCCCGACTGCGGCAATGCCCGCCTATCGTTGACCCCACCGCGCGCCGACTTCGTCACCGTCAGTCTCGATCGCGAGATCGTCGCCAACGTCATCGGCAGCATCAGCTTTACGCATCGCATGCTGTCGTTTATGTGGGACGACATCGAGGTCAACGCCAAGACCTCGCTCGACGGCGGCGCCTATGCCGACTTCGGCGATAAGCGCTACGGCAGCATCTACGCCTATCGCCCCGTGAAAGAGTCGTTCCGTCGCTACAACGGTCTCGACTTCGTGATCGGCGGCAATCCCAGCCCCAACTGGAGCGCCTTCATCGCCTATACGCTGTCCTGGCTTGACGGCACCAGCGACGATCAGATCACCGCCTTCCGCGACGATCCACCGCGCGACTTCCGCTACTACGGCTACCTCGGCGACGATCGCCGCCACTCGCTCAAGGCCAACGGCAGCTACACCTGGCGCGGCCTGACGCTGGGCAC
>DAORCZ010000936.1:0-3644 GCA_035345735.1 Pseudomonadota bacterium
AGGGAGCGCAGCTTGCATCGCAGCGATATCCCGCGCCTTTCCAGTTACCCGTCTCTAGATCCGCCCACGCTCCGAGGAAGACAGAGACCCGCCGCTTACTATTATTGTAATGGACGGCCTTCGGGGTCCCAGTCACCCAATCCTGATATCCGTTGCTATAGCTATTGCTGGGGCCGGCGGACGTTGTAATGGGATCATACGTATAGCCAACCGGCATGGTCAGGCCGGGATCAGCAAAGGCTAGCGATTTTGCTCCATCGGTATTGCCATCAGAGAAGCACGCCAGTGCCGTGTGGGCCCCGCCACCGCAGCCATCGACTTCGCAGGTTCTGCCGATGATATTGCCGAGGTCTTTGAGAAGCTGGGCGTTAGATGGCAGCGTTGGGAAGTAGCACGCATAGGCCTTTGTGTTTTTATAATAGAACCCTGACGCTGGATCTTGAAACGACATTGCATTATCAAACAGATTTCCCCAAAGCTGGCCTTCTGGGTAGGCCATGAACAACTTCTCATTATCCACCAGTCTCAGCGAGCTTTCGGATCCCCGGATAGAGAGCGCGTTATGAATTCCCTTATTATTGATTCGGGCAAATAGGCACGCGGATACGGCCTCTAATTCACCCGTCGGCACCGGGGCCGTGCCATGGCACCAGGTCGGCGCCAGTCCAAATGCGCCGTCGAAGGTGCGCGTGGTCGGCAGGCCGGTCGAGGGATCGGTGCCGCTCCAGGCTAGGTGGTCGGTGGCATCGCAGGCACAGCCTGTCCAATATGCGACCCCCAACAGGCGCGCTTCGCGTTCGGGGACAGAGATTGCCGGGTCGTTGATCCAGGGGTCCAAACCCCAGTCCGGGGTAATCGATGGATTGGCAAACGAGGTACCGGTCCAGCCGATGCCGTTCCAGCCTATCGAGTTCCAGCCTATTGAGTTCCAACCTATCGAGTTCCAACCTATCGAGTTCCAACCTATCGAGTTCCAACCTATCGAGTTCCAACCTATCGAGTCCTGCGGTCTATTTGTCAACTGATCGGCATTGTCAACCTTGGCGCCACATCCTGCCAGCAGAGTACTCAGTCCCGTTGCTATCAATAAATTAGCGAACTTCCTCATTAGGTTACCTCCGGAGTTCGAAATCGCCTGACACCCAGACTTTCAGACCCTTACACGCAGCGCACAAGCGGTCCAACCAACCAACAAGAGACAGCCAAGTTGCGTTGTATGAGCGTACAACTTGTGGGGCAGTCTCCAGTATCTATGATGCAAGGTTCAAAAAGACAATCCACTTCTCTAACATTGCTAGATTGCAACAGAAATTCCAGGGGGGAGGGGGCTTATGAGGGATCAGTAGAAACTGACGGACAAGCCAGATACGCCACGTATCCCGGCCTGCGAGGCCCTGGGACTGCCTGGCCTTAGCCATTGCCCCCCCGCCCTGGCGCACGGTACGATCCCGTCGGGCGAGTGCGGCTAGAAGTCGCGGCCCGGACGCTAGGAGGGAAGCGGACATGGCCATAGGAAAATCGGGGGGCGGCGCTGGCAAGACGGCGGCCCCCAAGGGGGCAGGGGCGAAGGCTCCAAAAGCGGCGGGGAGCAAGGCCGACAAGGGGGCGGTGGTGCCGCCGCCGGTGCTCTTGGCTCACGTCTGGGAGAATGACGTCGAGCTCTTGGGCTGGTGGATGAGCGAGAAGCTCGACGGGGTGCGCGCCTACTGGGATGGGCAGCGCTTTCTGTCGCGCCTGGGCAACGAGTACATCGCGCCGGACTGGTTTGTCGCTGGGCTGCCGAATACGCCGCTCGATGGCGAGCTATGGGTCGGGCGCAAGCAGTTCCAGCGCTGCGTCAGCATCGTACGGCGGCAAGAGGCACACGACGAGTGGCGCGAGGTGCGCTACCTGATCTTCGACGCCCCGGCGCACGACGCCCCCTTCGAAGAGCGGCAGCAGCACATCCAGGACACGCTGGCCCGGCACAAGCCAGCCTATGCCCAGCACCACCCGCAAGAGGTCTGCCGCGGCACCGATCACATGCGCGACGAGCTTCGCCGCGTCGAGGGGCTGGGCGGCGAGGGGCTGATGATGCGGCGGCCGCGCTCGCGCTACGAGGTCGGTCGCTCGCACACGCTGCTCAAGGTGAAGAGCTTCCACGACGCTGAGGCGCGGGTCATCGGCCATCAGGAAGGCACCGGCAAGCACAAGGGACGCCTGGGCGCGCTCTTGGTCGAGATGCCAAACGGCATCCAGTTCGCCGTCGGCACGGGCCTGAGCGACGCCGAGCGAGCGAAGCCACCGGCTATCGGCAGCATCATCACCTATCGCTATCAAGAGCTGTCTGATGGCGGCGTGCCGCGCTTCCCGTCCTACGTCGGCGTGCGCCACGACTTCGCCTGGCCCGGCACGACCGCGAAACCGGCAGCCAGCGCAGCGCCGAGTACGACCGGCAAGGCCGCAAAGGCCAGCAAGGCCGCCAAGACCACAAAGACCGGCAAGTAGTCCGCCGCAAAATCTACTCAGCGACGAGGAATCGCCACCTGCCGGCGAGGCCTGCTTGTTATAATCCCGCCATGGCCGTCTATTCGGATGTGTTTGATCGAGCACTGATCCTCGCTTCGCAGGCGCACAAGGATCAGCTGCGCAAGGGCACCGCAATCCCTTACATCGTGCATCCCGTGCACGTCGCGATGGTGCTGCAGAAGTACCAGTTTCCCGACGAGGTGGTGATCGCGGCGCTCCTTCACGATGTGGTCGAAGACACCGATGTGCCGCTGTCGCGGATCGGCGCCGAGTTTGGCCTGGCGGTGGCGCGCTTGGTCGATGCCGTGTCGGAAAAGAAGACCGAAGACGGCAAGCTGCGCTCGTGGCGGGAGCGCAAGGCGGAAAAGATCACGCAGCTGGCGGGCAGCGATCAGCTGGTGGGGGCGCTGAAGGCGGCGGATGCGCTGCACAACTGCCAGGCGATGCTGCGCGATCTGCAGACGCAGGGCGCGGCGCTGTGGAGCAAGTTCCGCGGCTCGTCGGCGGATCAGCTCTGGTACTACACCTCGCTGGCGGCGATCACGCGACGTCTTCTGGGCGGCCACCCGCTCAATGACGAACTGGATGCCGCCGTCGCTGAGCTGGCGGAGTGGCATCGCCAGACTGGCGTCAGCGCTCCGGCAACGAGCACTCTGTAGACATCGTGCCCGCACGCGAGCCCGCCATGTCTTAGCCCAGGCCGAGACCGAGAATCAGGGCGTAGCTCAGGATCAAAAGCAGCAACAGGGAAGCGATGACGGCCCCGGCGGTGCGACGCCCGGCCGCGCGCAGTGCCGACAGATCGACCGCTAGACCAAGCGCCGCCATGGCGAGGACGGTGCCGACCCGGCTGACCTCTTTGATGATCGCAGCGAGGCTCGCCGGGATGATGCCCAGCGAGCGCAGGATCGACAGCGCAATAAAGCCGAGGATGAACCACGGAAAGAGCTGCTGCAGCCGCGGCAGCCCGCGACCGGCTCCCGAGGGGGCACCGAGGCGCTCGCGCAGGCTGAAGTACAGCGCGACCGGGGCCAAGAACAGCACGCGCGTCAGCTTGACCAGGGTCGCGACCTGCCCGGCCGCCTCGCTGACCGGATAGCTGGCGGCCAGCACCTGCGGCACGGCGTAGACGCTCA
>DAORCZ010000937.1:0-3637 GCA_035345735.1 Pseudomonadota bacterium
GAGCTGTGTCCTTTGGCTTGGCTGTAATCAGCAGAGCGGCGAGATGGGCCAGGCTGGCATGCGGGGTGAACCAGGACCGCAGGGAGAGAAAGGCGACAAGGGAGACATCGGCCCCTCAGGAATGATGGGACCGATGGGCGTCACCGGCGCAAAAGGCGATAAGGGTGATAAGGGCGACACCGGCTTGCAGGGACCGATGGGACAGCCCGGTCCACCAGGCGCAACTGGAATGACGGGAGCGCAGGGACCAGCCGGGATCAAGGGCGACAAAGGAGATCGGGGCGACAGGGGCGATCCGGGCCCGCAAGGTCCGACTGGGCCGGCAGGCTCGGGAGCGTACTCCGAGGAAATGGGTGGCTTCGCCGGCTACACCTCCGCGACTTCTACGGGGGCCGTGACTAATGGACGACCCGGCATGCATTCCAAGTGCGCCGCCGAGTTTTCCGGATCGCACTTGTGCCACGCTTCCGAGTTCATCCTCTCGGACTCCGCCACTACCGTTCCAACCGCTGGAGCGTGGCTCGACCCCAGCACCAACACCAACACCAGCGCGACCAACTCCGGACTCCCTGGCAGTGGCCGTTATATCTACGGATACAATTGCGCGACTTGGACCGACGGGACCAGCGGCCGTAGTGGAACCTATGTCACCGCCTCCGGCTCGGTTCAGGATGACAGCGCCTGCAACGTCTCGCGCAGCTTGGCTTGCTGTAACGGCGCCCGTAAGACCCGATTCGCCGGATTTACAGCGACGACAACCGTTGGAGGAGTCAGCGGTCGGCCCAAGATGCACGCGATGTGCGCGACCGCATTTTCTGGTTCACACTTCTGTCACGCCGCCGAGTACATCCGTGCTACCTCTCCCACGACCGTGCCGGCGAGCGGAGCCTGGATCGATCCCAGCACCAACTCCAGCACCAGCGCGACCAACTCGGGACTTCCAACCAGTGGTCGCTATATCTATGGCTACAACTGCGCGACCTGGACCGACGGCACCAGTGGCCGGAGTGGCACCTACGTTACCACCAGCGGCAACATCCAAGACGACAGCGCTTGCAACGTCGCACGCGCGGTAGCTTGCTGCTATTGACCACCCACGACTCCCTAATCCGCCGGACGTTTTTGCCAACGACACCAACGGCCCACAATTTGGGGCAGGCTCAACGTTGTGAACTCACAGCGATCCTCATCGCTGATTCAACCCGTCTGCGCGATAGAGCCATTCCCGGACGTTCGCTTGGGTGGCTCTTGAGTGGGGCGAGGGTGTGTAGCGGAGCCAGTCGCACGCCACCAGCCACGGGCGTGCCGCCGCGATCTCAAATCAAGCGCGTGCATGATGCCGCTTCGAGGTCGACGAAAACCAGCGGGGTTTGCATCGATACATTCGAGGATCCACGCGGGCACCCGCCCAGTGACTATGGCCACGAGCACCGAGGTAAGGTCGCCTTCCCACGCGAAGCAGTTGTCGCCCCCCCGTAGTCGCAGCTCATGCAGGTCCAAGACTCCTCAGCGCCGTCGGTCTTCCAGTAGAGCGAATGCTGGGTGGTGGCGCCGCCCACGTAGAGGATGACCGCTTGCTTTGTAAATGCTGCCGCGAAGCGGCTTAGTTCAACAGGCCATTCCATTTCCGATGAGAGTAAACCTGGAGGAACCACTTTGCCGTGGCGCGCCCACTGTGGGCCTACTGGCGCCCACTTGCTGAGTCGGCTTCCGAAAACGCCAAGACCCGGTAGGGCGCCTTTGGGCATCCCCAATCCGTCCGTAAGGTTCTCGGCGAAGCGAGCTGAAACGGTGGGAGGGTGGGCAGTAGCGAACAGAAGAAGGATGCCGTGAAGTAGCGTTCGGTTTTCCGATGAGCAAAAAGCGAACGCCACAAATCTGGTGTGGCTGCCGGGATGCCAAAAACGAGCGATGCGGACGTGGCGGGGCCTTGCCTGGTCCTCGACGCAGGTGGGCGGGGGGCAGTGGCGAGGCGGCTCTGGTCGTCAGCTCGGGGCGGGCAGAGCGCGCAGAGTCGCCTCGCCTTGCACCAGGCGGTCGATGGCGAGGCGGAGGTTGGTGCTGATGCGCAGAAGCAGCCGTCGAGCGTGGTGGACCACCCGAGCGGCTTGCCAGAGGATTTCGAAGCGCAGGCGCTTGGGCCTGGCGTCGAGAAGCTCGGGCGGCAGCGCGAGGCGCTTCATCGCCACAAGGACGTTGTGCGTCAGCAGCGCCAGACGGAACCAGGCCGCGTTGGCGCCGAAGTACCGACTGGGCATCACACCGCCGCCCAGCTCGTTCTTCGTCTCGTCGTGGAGCGCTTCGATGCTGCCCGCTTTCTGACGGTGCCACTGCAACAGTTTGGCGGCGTCCATCTCCCACAGATTGGTGACGACCACGAAGTGCTTGACCGAGTTTCCGTCGGAAAATAGCTCCCCTTGCTTGGCCCGAATGCGCACCGCGACGTAGCGCAGTGGGCGGCTGTGCTTGGCTTCCGTGACGAGGCTGGGCACAAAGGGGACCTCGGCGACATCGCGCTGTTCGTCGACGGGTGAGCCGGGGGCGCGATACGGTCGCCAGTCGCTCGCCTCCACAGCGAGCACGGCCCGGTGCAGCTCCGGGCTCATCTTGGCGCTGATGCAAAAACCGATGGGGCCCTGCGGTCCGTCTTCGCGATTGTCGTCGCTGAGCCACGCCAGAAGTTCGTGCTGATAGCTGGCCGAATCGGCACGATAGAAGTACTGAGTGACACACTTGGGCAGGGCCGCAAAGGCGCGCTTGCAAGCGAGGAGCGGCTGCATCATCGCCGGGACATTGCCGTCGCGAAACTCGTCGCACAGCGCAAGCCCAAGCTCGGCCCACCGCGCCACCATCGGCTGATAGCCGGGCATTCCTTCGTACGTGTACAGCGCGTTGCGATTGCGACTTTCGATGATCGTGGCGTCCTGGTCTACCGTCGCTGTGCGCGGCACCACTTGCTTCAAGTGGGCCATCTGCGAGCACAGCACACGGATGAGATCCGTGTTGACCTGGGCCAGACCCTCTAGCGGCGCGGTTTCCTCGACGAGAAATGCAAGCTGGCCCGGTTTGAGCCGCTGTTTGGCCTCGGAAATCTTCGACTCATCGTGGAAGGACTTCAGGAATTTCAGCGCCGTTTCCGACGACGGAAGCGGGTGCCCGAGCAGCTCCGGCAAGCCCGGATCGGCCCGCAGCCGCTCGATGTCCGCCACACTCTCGCCGCCCGCCGCGAGCATCATCAGTAGCGACTGCACCATCTGTGCCTCGGAAAAACCGCGCTGACGTTCTTTGAGATGGAGGTTGCGCTCGACGCTCTGGGACAGACCCAGCGCCCGCAGCGTCTCTGCCACGAGGGAAAGACCCGCAAAAGACGTCAGCACTTCCTGCGTCGGCTCGGGGTCAATCTCGATGGGCGGAAGCGAAGACAGCGACGGTAGAGTCTGCTTGTGCGCGCGTGGCATACACGCACCATAACCACGCCGAGCCCACCGCCAAGGTCCCTCAAAAAACTTTCTATTGACGAGCCCGCTCCGTTGCTGCCTCCAGTTCCTCGTCCTTCCTTCGCGGACTTACGGACGGATTGGGGAGTGCGTGCTGTGGCTGACGGATCTGTCGAAAGACAAGAACGGCAACGTCGTCA
>DAORCZ010000938.1:0-1284 GCA_035345735.1 Pseudomonadota bacterium
TGATGAGCGCGCTCATTGCCCGTCGCTATTACCTGCGGGCTCTCGACGAGATTCGTCGCAATGAGCTCGACGATGCCTGCCAGGATCTGCAGGCTGCACTGCAGTTGGTCCCCGGCTACTACGAGGCGCGCGTCGCCTATGCGGCGGCGCTGCTGCGACTCAAAGATCCGCCGCGCGCCGTGCAGACGCTGCGGGCCGGTCTGCACTACAACCCCAGCGGGGCAGGTCGGGCCCAACTGCAGCGGGCGCTTGGTGACGCACTGGTGGCTTCGGGGGACTTCCTCGCCGCCGAGCAGGCCTTTGCCGAGACCAGCGCCACGAGTGCCGCCGACTCGGCCGACCTACACGATCGTATCGCCCGTCTGCGCGCCCGCACCGGGCGCTTTCAAGAGGCCTTCAACGAGCTCTTGGCCGCCGCCCGCCTGTCGCGGTAGTGCGTCTGGTTTGTGGCGGCGAGTGCCGGCTCGTCTACGCCGGGCTGCTGCTGGCGCTGCGGTAGCTACCGACGGCATAGAACAGAGCACTGAGCGCCAACAGCGCGAAGCCCATGATGCTGGGCGACATCGCCTCCGCCAGCCCCTTCATCAGCACCTGCGGCCCATCGGGCTTGAGGATGTTGAACTCGGGAAAACGATCGCCGGCGAGGGCTGCGAAGACTGCGCCGAGGGCTGCGGTGGTGCCGGCGATCGTCGCCATCAGCGTCGCGAGGGCCAGACCGCGGGCCAGCGCCGCGTAGCGCTGACTGATGTTCTTGGCGTAGAGCGCGGCAGCCACCAGGCCAGCCAGGCCGAAGCCAACGATAAACCACATCGGGAAACCACCTTCTTGCATCAGCTTGGTCAACATCGGGTGCTCCTTCGTTTGTGGGCCAGCCGGCTACTTCCCTCCGCTGGCCTGTTTGACGGGTACAACTCGCGACCCGGCGTGCTGTGACAAAGAAAGTGAAGAAAGTTTTTTGTCACGGCTCGCCGTTTCGCGAGTTGATCAGGATGTGAACGGCAAGCTGCCCACTGCAGATGAAGACTCGCCCAGCTCGGCTGAGGAGAGCGCATGGCTGGCGCAGCTTCAGCAGGGGGATCGGCAGGCCTTCGCGCGGATTTACGAGCGCTATCGCGTCCGCATCTACTCGTTTCTGCTGCGCCTCTGTGGCCGGCGCGATCAAGCGGATGACCTGCTGCAAGACACCTTCGTCCAGCTGGCGCGGCATGCGTCGCGGCTGCGTGCCGGGACCCAGCTGGGACCCTGGCTGTACACCGTGGCGCGCAATCGCTTCCTTGGTCAGCG
>DAORCZ010000938.1:1384-3634 GCA_035345735.1 Pseudomonadota bacterium
CAGAGCGAGCGAGGTGGAAGCGATGGCAATCCTTGATTCCGACGACCGGCTGGTGCAACGGCTGCGTGCCCTGCCGCCGTACGCTCCTGATGCTTCGCTGGATGCCCTCGTCGTGCAGGCGGGGTTCGATGCCTTGACAGGGCGGCAGCCGGGATCGTCCGATTTGGGCTTCTTCGGGCGCATTGTGCTGCCAGCGTTTTTGTCGCTGACGACGCTGAGTTATCTGTGGTGGGCGCTTAGCGCGGCGAGCGCGCTGTATCTGTAGGCGGACGTTACGGGCGCAGGCGGACGGCTTCGGCAAAGCGGCGTTGATCACCCGCGGCGGCGTGGAACGCATCGAGGATGTCATCGGCCGGACAGCGACCAGCCGCTACTTGGGAGCGCAGCGGATCGAGTAGCGCTGCGCTCCCTGGGGCGCCGACGCGAGCGACGCCTTGCTGGGCTATGTCGATGAGCTCAAGGCATAGCGGCGCGATGGCGCGACCCCGCAGCGTTCCGGCCAGGCCGGCCCGCGGCACAGTGGCCCGCAGCTCAGCGATCTCGGCGTGGCTATAGCCGGCCATGAGGTCGGTGGCGGCGCGCTGCGCATCCGCGCAATACAGCCAGCCGCACCACAGCGATGCCAGGCTCCGCACCGTCGACAGCGGTCCGGCATCAGCGGTGCGAACTTCGATGTACTGCTTGAGGCGCGTGTCGGGAAACAGCGTCGAGAGGTGCAGTTCCCAGTCGGCCAGCGTTGCTCGTTCGCCGGCGTAGCCCTCGTTCATGAACTTGCGGAAGGTCACGCCCGGCGCGGTGATGTAGCGCTTGTGGCGATAGATGAAGAACAGCGGCACGTCGAGCGCCCACTCGACATAGTCCGTGAAGCTGGCGCCGGGCTGGAAGACGAAGGGCAGGGTGCCGCAGCGATCCGGGTCGGTGTCCAGCCAACAAGCCGCGCGAAAGCTCTGGTAGCCAGCCGGACGGCCATCGACCAGCGGCGAAGCAGCGAACATCGCGGTAACCAGCGGGCCCAGCGCCAGCGACAGCCGCAGCTTGGCCATGGCATCGGCTTCGCTGGTGTAGTCCAGATTGGCCTGCACCGTCGCCGTCCGCTTCATCATCTCGATGCCGAGGGAGCCGCGGGTGGGCAAGTACTCGCGCATGATGGCGTAGCGCCCCTTGGGCACCCAGGGCACATCCGCCCAGGTCCCGAGCGGTCGGAAGCCACAGCCCAAGAAGGCGACCGACGCAGCATCAGCAAGCGGCAGCAGTTCGGCGAGATGCGCATCCAGCTCGGCCACGGCGTCGATATCGCTGGACTGCGGGGCTCCTGAGAGCTCGAACTGACCGCCGGGCTCCAGCGTGACGGAAGCGCGGTTGCGCCGCAGCGCGATCACGGCGCCATCGATGCCACCCTCCGAGCTCGGCTGCCAGCCGCGGGCCTGCAACCCGGCGAAGAGCGTGCGGATCTCAGAAGGTCCGGTTTCGGCGGCGTAGGGCAGCGGCAGCACGCGACCATCGGCGGCCAGGACCACGCCGATCTTCTCATGCTCTAGGCCGATGCGGCGGTTGGCCTCGGCCTTGCAACCCCGCTGGAAATGAGCGAGCAGGTCGCCAGTCGTAAGCGGCGCGGCTGGGTCGGGCGATCCCCCGGCTGCCGAGGGCGATAAGACCTGTTCGGACATGTGCTTCCTCTCTGCGCGGCGGCGGATAGGCGGCCGGGCCGTGGATAGATTTTGTTGATGCGATGGGGCAGGTTGGCGGCGGTGAGTGGTTCAGCGCTGCCGGCGCAGCATGCCTTATGGCCGCTGGGCTGGCTACGGCTTCATGAGGGCTGCCCGCACCACCTTTCCGCCTGTCACAAGCTGCGCGATCTGGCTCTCGGAAACGCCGACGCCGCGCAGCAGCGTGCGAGCAAAAGCCGAGAGCGATTCTGCTACTGGGATATCGCCGTGCTCGTCTCCGCGACCGCTCTGTGAGTCGATCGGCAGTGCACAGAAATCGCCTTCGCCGGGAGCGACGCCGCCGATCACGCTGCCTCGGAAGCCGCGACCGATCAGCAGGCCCGTGTGGTGATGTGCCCAGTGCTCGCGCCCGGCGATGCCCCGCTTGCGCAGCGTGCGACCAAAAGCGTTGAGCATCGCAAACGTCGTGCGCTCACCCAGACCGTACTGGTTGAGCTTGTTTAGCAACAGGCTGAGCTGCCCCACCCCC
The DNA here is from genome assembly GCA_035345735.1 of Pseudomonadota bacterium. Classification (GTDB taxonomy): domain Bacteria; phylum Myxococcota_A; class Polyangia; order Palsa-1104; family JAEUJZ01; genus JAEUJZ01. The sequence goes on from DAORCZ010000938.1 coordinate 3,581, forward strand.
GCCACCGTGCCGGACGTCTCGCGCTGTAGGCCGTAGTCAAAGTGATTGTCGCCG
>DAORCZ010000939.1:0-3630 GCA_035345735.1 Pseudomonadota bacterium
ATCGGGTTGGCTGTGTGGTTCGTGAGGATGCTCGTGGCCCATCGGGGCGGACTCCTGCTCTGCGTCATTCTGCCACTGTGGCGACAGACGACGGAGCCCGATGTGCAGAACTTCCTGGCCGAGCCGAGGCTTGGCTCGATCGGGCGTGGCTTTGCTGCTCGGCGCGGTGGCTCAGCGGCTCTTGAGGTATTCGAGGAGATCGAGGCGCTGCTCTTCGCTGAGCGTGGTGCCGTAGGTGTGGCCGCTGTTGTGGTTGCCGTCTTTTGCGGTGTCGAGGAGGAACTCGCCACCCTGGCTGCCGTCGTGGCGGTAGCCGACCTTTTCGGGCAGGTACTCGCGGCTGCCGGTGAGGAAGGTTTTGGGTCGCTGGGCCGGTGGCAGAAGCAGATCATAAAGCGTCGGGACCGAGCCGTTGTGCAGGTAGGGCGCGGTGGCCCATACGCCCGCGATCGGTCGGCTTGCGTAGCCCTTTTCTGCGCGCCACTTGACGGGGCTGCGGACGGACTTGGCGAGCTCTGCTTCCGAGATGCCCTCGGCCGTGACCGCCGCCGCCTGCACCCGCGAAAGCGCTTCGGCGAGGGCATCGACAAAGGGCCGGTCGCCAAGCTGGGCGGTGAAGTTGACGACGCGGTTGGGATCGGTGCCGATGACGTCGAGCGGAACCCTGCGATCAGGAAAAATCCCGTCGGGCGCCGGCTCGTGGCAGCTTGCGCAGTGCTGCTGATAGAGCGGCTCGCCGCGGCCTACGCGGGCCGCATCGAGCTTGCCCAAGATCTCCTCAGGCCACTTCGGCACCGGCAGCCGTGCCGCCAGCTCTTCCAGGCGCAGCAGGTTGCGCAGCTTCACGCTCGATCGGCCGGTCTGCATATCGGCCACTGCGCCCATGCCCAGATCCTCGCCAATGTTGCGCTGTAGCTGCGAGGTCGTGTTGTTGTCGTAGTGAAACCAGGTGAGCTGCCGGATGAAAAAGATCGGCGGCAGGCTGACCGGCGAGTTGACGTCGACCGCGGTCTTCTCGCCGAAAAGCAGGTTGCGCGCCGCCATGAACGCATCGAGCCGACCGGGACCCGCGAACGTCGTGGTGCGCAGCCCACGCAGCCGCTGCAGGTAGACGATCTTTTCTTTCAGCAGGCTCAGCGCCGCTGCCGCGGACTCGATGTTGGCCTTCTTCTGCTCGACGGCGACTGCCGCCTTGGCCTCCCCCTTTTTGATGAGCTTCCCCACCTGCGCGAGCAGCGCCCCATCGGCTTTGACTTTGGGCAGCGCGAGATCGGGGTATGCCGCGGCGAGATCTTTGTGCTGTCGCAGCACCGCCAGCCGCGACAGGAAGGCCGAAAGCTTCTTCGGATCGGTCACCGTCGATTCCAGAGAGCCGAGCAGCTCGACGATGAAGCCGGCAATGTCGGCATGGGCGGGTGCGCCGGCGACAAAGATCGACTTGCCTTGATACGAGATCTGCGCCGAGTGGCAGCCCGCGCAGTTGAAAAAGACCATCCTCGGCTCGATGCGCTTGCCATCCGCCATGTCGACCGACATGCCAATCGGCAGCCCGTCGGGATCGTTGGGATCGGGCACCAAGCGAAAGCGCTCCAGCTGGTCCATAAAGGGCTTAAACGTCTTGATGCTCTCGACCGCGCGCAGCATGTCGAGGGGCAGCAGCTCACCTCCCTCGGGCAGGTGGTACAGCTCCTGCCGCTCGGCAGCGGTGAGTGGGGCGGCGGACTGCTCCGGTGCCGTGGTCGGCTTGCCAGCCGGGCTTGCTGCCGTGGTGGCGGGCGGCGCAATCGGTCCGGGCGGAGTCTCTGCTGAGCGCTGCGAACAGCCGGCCCAAAGCAGCATCCCCACGACGATCCCCAGCGCTCGTTTCATCGTCCTACTCCCTGCGGCTCCCTGCAGCCACTTTGCGATGCACAGACTCCGGAATCTCGCTGCGAGTCTGGCACCTTTCGATCGCCTGCCCTTGTCGGAATTCTCGATAGGACGTGTCGATGCAATCGACGGGTCGGCAAACGGAAAGCGAGGGAACATGGACTGCGCGACGCAGCCCCTGGGCTGGCCTGTGTCGCGGTACGCACACATGACGAAGCGTCTGTCGCAACGCATCGAGCACATCGCGTCGCACTATGACGTGGTGGTCGTTGGCTCGGGATATGGGGGGGCCATCAGCGCCAGCCGACTGGCTCGCGCCGGGCTGTCCGTCTGCCTGCTGGAGCGCGGGCGCGAGATCCTGCCGGGCGAGTATCCCAAGTCGTCCGCCGAGCTCCTGCCGCAGCTGCAGATGACGGTGCCGTCCGAGCTGACGTCGGTGCTGCAGCACCCGTCGGATCAGCCCCTGGGCCATGAGCTGGGGCTGTTCAACTTCCATGTCCAAGCCGAGATCAGCGTGCTTGTCGGCTGCGGGCTGGGCGGCACTTCCCTGATCAACGCTGGGGTGTCGCTGCGCCCGCCAGGGTCGGTGTTTCAAGATCCGGTCTGGCCCGCCGCGCTGCGCGCCACCGCTGACGGGCAGCTACCAGAAGCGCTGCGCCTGGGGTTCGAGCGAGCCGAGCGCATGCTCGGCGCCACCCCCTATCCCAAGGACCAGCCAGAGCCCACCAAGCAGCGCGTCCACCGCGAGAGTGCTGCGTCGATCGGGGCCGAGTTCAGCAAGGTGCCGATCAACGTGACCTTCACGGATCGCGAGAACGAGGTCGGTATCTTGCAGCCTGGGTGCAACGGCTGCGGCGACTGCGTGACGGGATGCAACTACGGCTCGAAGAACACGCTGATCATGAACTATCTCCCCGATGCCAAGAACTTCGGGGCAGCGATCTTTACAGAAGTGCGGGTAGGTCGCGTGAGCCGGATCGAGCCGGGCCGCGGCTATCGCGTTCACTATCAGTGCCAGGGCGGCTTGCCTGGGATCCCTCGCGCGGCTGAAGCCTTCGTGACAGCGGACATCGTCGTCCTGTCAGCGGGCACGCTGGGCACCGCCGAGATCCTGTTGCGCTCCCGCGAGGCCGGCCTTTCGCTCTCGCCGCGACTGGGCGAGCGCTTCAGCGGCAACGGCGATGTGCTGGCGTTCTCGTACAACGGCGACAGCAGAGTGCACGGCGTGGGCTGCGGCACGCGGGCTCCCGATGCGCAGGCGCCCGTCGGTCCGTGCATTACCAGCCTGCTCGATCTGCGAAAGCAGCCCGGTACCGGGGGCTGCATCATCGAAGAGGGCGCGCTCCCCGGTGCGTTCGACGCGTTCTTAAGCGGCAGCTTCCTTGCAGCATCTCGCGCCGTGGGACAGCGAGGGCAGACCGAGCCCAGGCGGCTCGCCGCGCAGAGCCTGCGTGAGAGTCGCTCGATGCTCGCCGGTCCGCACGAGGGGGCGGTCGAGCACACCCAGACTTATCTTGTGATGGTCGACGACGGCAGCGACGGGCGGCTTAAGCTGGGGGCGGACGGAGGGCTGCGCATCGAATGGCCCGGGGTCGGCAGCAAGCCGGTCTTTCAGCGCGCCGCCGAGCACGTGCAAGGTCTGGCCCGCGCGCTCGGTGCGGTCTATCTGCCGAACCCGGTCTGGACGCCGCGCCTGCGCAACTCGCTGATCAGCGTGCATCCGCTGGGGGGCTGTGCGCTTTCCGACCGCGCCGAGCATGG
>DAORCZ010000940.1:0-3630 GCA_035345735.1 Pseudomonadota bacterium
ATCTGTTCGATCGCCTGCTCACCGCGGCGCATCGGCGAGGTCTACCAGCCCGCGTCGTGAGCGACATCTGGCCGAACCTGCGCGTGCTGTTCGGCGGCGGTGTTCACGCTGAGCCCTACCGCGAGATCATCGCGCAGCGCGTCGGGCGCCGCATTCCCATCATCGACAACTACAACGCCACCGAGGGCGGCATCTTCGCCGTCAGCGACCGCTTGGACGACCCAGGCATGGCGATGATCCCCGACCGTGGTGTGTACTTCGAGTTCGTACCGCGGGCCGAGCACGGTCGCGCCGATGCCCGCCGCTTTGCGCTGTGGGAGGTCGAGCCCGGCGTCGAGTACTCCGTGGTGGTCACCACCTGTTCGGGCCTCTACGGCTACTACATGGGTGACTTCATCCGCTTCACCAGCGTCTATCCGCACCGCATCGAGTTCACCGGGCGGGCCAGCGGCGTGCTCTCGCTGACGCAGGAGCTAGTGACCAGCCTGGAGATTGAGCGCGCGGTCCATCAGGCGCTCAAAGACACCGGCAGCAGCGCTGTCGAGTTTTCCTGCGGCGCCGAGGTCGGCATCGCGGGAACCGCGAAGGGTCGCTATCAGCTGTTTATTGAATTCGACACCGCTCCCGCCGACGCTGCGCAGTTCGCGCAGGCCTTCGATGCCGAGCTGTGTCGTCAGAACCGTGTGTATCGCGAACACCGCGGAAGCGATGTTGCGATCTTTGCCCCTCAGGTGGTGAGGCTGCCGTCTGGTGCGATGCGTAAGTTCGTCGAGCGCATCGGCAGGAACGGGCCGCAGCAGAAGTTCCCTCACATTGTCGACGATGCCAAGCGCGACGTGCTTCGCGGCCTAGGGTCTGTGACCGCGTCGCCGTAGCTCATCATTAGGAGACTAGGAATGGGTAGTAGGCTCGGAGTGTTGCTGATTGGTTCTGCCGGCGCGGTGGCGTCGACGGTTGTTGCAGGCATGGAGCTCATGAAGAAGGGAGCTCCTCGCCTGGGCATGATCACCGAGACCGATCTCGGAGAGGCCGCGGGAGTGGTCGGCTGCGAGAATCTGGTGTTTGCGGGCTGGGATCTGCGCAACGTCGATCTCTACGACGCGGCGGTGGGTCACGGCGTCCTGCCCAAAGATCAGCTGATGGGCGTAGAGAAGGAGCTGCGCGCTTACCGTCCCTGGCCGGGCGTCACCTCGGATGCCTTCATCCCTGGCGACAACGGCAAGAACATCGTCCCGGCGAGCTCGTTCCGTGACGAGCTGCGCATCATGCGCGAGCAGGTCGAGAGCTGGAAGAAGGCGCAGGGTGTCGACCGCATCGTGATGGTCAACCTGTGTTCGACCGAGCGCTACATCGAGCCGGAAGATGTTCACAAGTCGATCGCCGCCTTCGAAGCGGGCCTCGATGCCAACGACAAGCGCATCAGCCCAGCGATGAAGTACCTGTATCTGGCGATCAACATGGGAATCCCCTACGCCAACTTCACGCCCAGCCGTTCGAACGTGCCGGCGCTGGAGAAGCTGTCGGAAGACAAGGGCGTGCCGATCGCCGGCGAAGACGGCAAGACCGGCCAGACCCTGCTCAAGACCGTGCTGGCTCCCGCCTTCCGCGTGCGTCAGCTGCGCGTCGACGGCTGGTACTCGACCAACATCCTTGGCAACAACGACGGCCGCATCCTGCACGACCCCGGGTCGAACAAGACCAAGGTCACCAGCAAGATCGGTGTGCTCGATTCGATCCTCGGTTACGAGGTCGCGGATCACCAAGTGCACATCCACTACTACCGTCCGCGCGGCGATGACAAGGAAGCCTGGGACAACATCGACGTGCTCGGCTTTGTCGGCGCGCCGATGCAGATCAAGGTCAACTTCCTGTGCAAGGACTCGATCCTGGCGGCCCCGCTGGTCATCGACCTGGCGCGCCTCCTCGATGTCGCGCAGCGAGCCGGTGAGCGCGGTGTGCAGTATCAGCTCTCGCTGTTCTTCAAGTCGCCGTACAAGGTCGCCGGCAAGCCGCTGATCCACGACCTGTTCGAACAGCACACGATCCTGCGCAACTGGGTCGACAAGGTCGGCCCGCGCCTGCGCGCCGCCGCGGCGTAGTCCGGGAGCCTGCGCTCATGACAAAAGAACTCGCGATCTTTGGTCGGCCGCCGGCGCTGGATAACTCCCGCCACGTCCGCTGGCCGGTCCTTGATGCAAGCGACCGGCAGGCGGTGATGGGGGTGCTCGATCGCGGCGTCCTATCAGGACCATTCGCGCCCGAGGTCCGGGCGCTAGAGCGCGAGTTCGCCGACTTTATTGGCACGCGCCATGCGCTGGCCACGAACTCGGGCACCGCGGCGCTGCATATGGCGCTAGCGGCGGTCGGGGTCGGGCCGGGTGACGAAGTGATTACGAGTGCTTATTCCTTCGTCGCCACTGCGCAGGCCGTGCTGCATCAACAAGCCATCCCCGTCTTCGTCGACATCGAGCCGCGATCCTGCGGCATCGATCCTTCGCTGATCGAGCGCGCCATTACCAAAAAGACGCGTGCGCTCTTGCCGGTGCACATCCACGGCATGCCCTGCGATCTCGACGAGGTGATGGCGATTGGCCGAAAGCACGGCATCCCGGTCGTCGAAGATGCTTGCCAGGCGCACGGCGCGATGTATCGCGGCCGTCGGGCAGGAGCGATCGGTGATGCCGCGGCCTTCAGCCTGCAGTCCAGCAAGAACCTGCCCTGCGGCGAAGGCGGCATCTTCGTCACCGGCGACACGGCGATGCTGGATCGCGCCAACAGCCTGCGCATGTTCGGTGAGAACGTGCGGCAGATGGAAGACGCGCCCTGGGATCCCGTCCGTCCGCTCGATGCCAAGCGCGCTTATGACAGCATCAGCGTTGGCTGGATGTACCGCACGACCGAGATGTCAGCCGCTTTGGCCCGCTCACAGCTACGCAAGCTAGAGGCAGCCAACCAGCAGGCTCGCAGCAATGCGGCGCGTCTGTCGGCGGCCCTCTCGACGCTGCCGGGCATTACGCCGCCCCACGAGTTTTCTGACCGCAGCGGCACGATTCACAAGTATCGCGTGCGGTTCGACGCAGCGACCATGGGAGTCAGCGCTCCGCCCAAGCAGGTGCGCGCGCTGCTCATCGAAGCCCTGCGCGCCGAGGGGCTGGAAGTCGTGATGTGGCAGTCGCAGCCGGTGCCCGGTCAGACGCTGTTCCGCGACAAGACCGGCTTTGGCCACGGCGTGCCGTGGTCGGTCTGGGATCGCGAGGGCTCGGTGCACTATGAGCTCTCGGCTTTTCCGCAGACCGTGGCGCTCCTAGATTCGTCGCTGGTGCTGTTCTCGCAGAGCTGTCCGATCTTCCCGCAGCCCACCGAGATTATCGACGCCTACGCCGAAGCCTTCGCCCGGGTCTGGCGGGCACTGCCTGCGCTGGTTGAGCGCGCGGCTGCCCACCCCTAAGTCCGGCACCGGCCGGCAGCAAGGACTTGCGAAGCCATGAAAGCGACGATCCTGCGCGGGCTGGCGGTGCTGGTCAGCCTGTCTCTCTTCGTCGCTGTTGTGCGCTACGCCGGCCTCGGCCCGATGGGGCAGGCGCTCTGGCAGGTGGCGGGCTGGCTGCCGCTGCTCATGCTGCTAGAGCT
>DAORCZ010000941.1:0-3630 GCA_035345735.1 Pseudomonadota bacterium
AGCGGCTGCGCAGGAGTTCCTGACCTGCGGTCCCCATAAAAAACCGCCCCGGCGGCACATAGACAAACCCTGGCGGGAGGCTGCCCTTTTTGGGCATGGGAACGTCGATGCGAAGCGACTCACCGCGCGTCAGCATGACCGGATAGAGCACATCTTCTCGACCGGGCGCCCGCAAGGTGATGCGGTACGAACCCGCGCCCAGCCGCAGTCCGTGCAGCGGGGTCACGCCAAGGCGGCTCTGCGGTTCAGCCCGGAGGTATCCCTTCTCATCTTCGACGTACTTCTCCAGCTGTGCCTCTGCGCCAAGCGGTTCTGAGGTCACATCGATGGTCGCTGGGGCCTGCCACTGTTTCAGCAGCGTCTCCGCAGTGTCGTACAGCGCCATGCGCTGCAGGAGGTCGTCGACGCGCTCTGGTTCGTTGTCTCGCTCCGCACAAACCGCCCGCGAATAGAGGACTTCGGAGATGAGCTGCCGCACTTCCTTGCGGCTGCTGTCCAAGCTGACCGCGCCTTCCAGAGCTTGGCCAGCTTTCGAGTAGAGGCGGTCGACCTCCCGGCTGAGCTTGAGGGCTTTGGCCCACAGCTCTTCGCCTTCTTCTCGCTTCTTGTCGTCGAAGCGGGCGAAGGCTTGCTGACGTAGCTCGGCCAGCTCTTTGTCTTTGGCCTGGGCCTGCTCGTAGAGGCTCCTGCCTTGGTCCAAGCTGGCGACGATCTTGCGCTCAAGGTCGCGGGCGGCCATGAGGCGGACGCCGCCGTACATCAGGCCCAAGGCGATGGGGACAGCGGCGAAAAAGGCGCGGCGGATGCGACGGCTGCGCTCGGCGGCGCGACGGCTGGCGGAAAGGAAGTCGCGCTCTTTGGGGCCGATGTCGACTTCTTCAAGGAGCGCGGTCTCGGCAATCTGGCGTGCGCCCCATAGCGCATCGCGGTTCTTGCCCAGGCGCAGCCACTCGGCAGTCGAGGTTTCCAGGCGCTGTTTGACGGCGCGAGCTTCGGCGTTTTCTTCCAGCCAGCGGCGCAGCGTGCCCCAGCCCCTGATTAGCGCTTCGTGTGCGACTTCATAGGCGGCGCCTTCGGGCGTATCGCGCGCGACGAGCAAGCGGCCACGCACCATCGCTTCGAGCGCCGCCTTGGCCGGGGCGCCTTCGCGCGTCAGCTCTTCTTCGATGCGGCGGGCGCGCGTGCCTTCCAGCGTCACCAGGTTCATCAGGATGCGACGCGCAACGTAGCGCTGCTCGCTCTGCAGACGCGACAGCACGTGGTCGGCGTGTCGTGCCAGCGCGCCTTCAACGCCGCCGATCGACTGCAGCGCGCTGGCGGTGATGACGTCGCCGTTTTTGACCTCCCACAGCTCGGCCAGGGCGAACTGCAGAAGCGGCAAGCTGCCATCGGCGTTCGCCGTGCTCTCGACGAGGAGCTTGATCATCTCCTCGTTCTCGAACGACACGCCCTTTTTGTGCGCCGGGCCGGTGATGACCTCGCGGATCTTTTCAGCGGAGAGCGGTCGCAGGATGTACAGGGCGCGATTGATCTCGTCGCCGATGCCGGGCACCGTCGCCAAGCGCGCCAGGAAGTCACTGCGCACGGTGGACAGGACGCGCACGTTGGGGGCTCGCGTGACCAGGGCGGCCAGCGACTCGCCGACGATCAGCGTCTCTTCGCGATCGCCGATGGTCACCAGCTCTTCCGTCTGGTCGATGAACAGCACCAGCCCGCGCTTGTCGCCCAGCGTCTTATACAGGGTGCGCGGCAGGTTGCTGGGGTCCTGGCGAAGCTCGGCCTGCAGGGTCTGCTCGTCGATCCCCAGCTCGCGCGAGATAGCGATGCACAGCGCCTGCAGTGGCCGCCGGCCGGGGATCATCGTCACTTCTTTCCACGAGCGCGTACCGCCCAGCGCCCCTTCCGCGATCAGCGGTAGGACACCGGCGCGACAAACCGACGACTTGCCGACGCCGGAGTCGGCAGCGACGACAATGAAGGCCTCGGTGCGCAGGCGGTCGATGAGCGTCCCGATCTCGGACTTGCGGCCGAAGAACAGCGAGCGATGCTCGGCTTCGAAGGGCAGCAGGCCGCGGTAGGGATTGCCGTCGGGGATGTCTTCCTTTTTGCTGGTCTCGGCGATCTGCTCCAGTGCATCGCGCAGTTCTTCGCCGGATGAGTAGCGCTCTTGCGGGTTGCGGCGCAGGCAGCGCTCGATCGCGGTGGCGAAGCGGGGATCGATGTTCCCAACCATCTTCGACAGCGACGTGGCGGACTGATTGTTGGCGATGCGCCGCAGATCGGCGAGCGTCATCAGCGGGTCGTAGTGCGGTGGCGATCCCGTGCAGAGCTCGTAGAGCAGCGCGCCCATCGAGTAGATATCGGAGCGACGCGACGCCGGCTCGCCGTTGAGCACCTCGGGCGCCATGTAGAGCGGGGTGCCCTTGATGCCGCTCGACGTGCGCCGCGAGACCGACGAGTCTTCCGACGCCAGGCCGGCATCGGCCGCCGTCATCGGCGCAAACATGGCGGGTACGGCTTCGCGCTCGCCAGTGTCACCATCGGGCTCGACGTCATCGCCGATGCCAGCGCTGCCCGTCGGGGCAGAGCCCTTGGGGGCGCTGCTCTTGGGCCCCCCCGCCCGACTCGCGCGCGCCACCGAGGCCATCGAGACGCGGATCTGCGCCGGCACCTTGTTCACCGGCTCATCGACGGGATCGGCGGTGTCGGCAAGCTCGGAAGCGCCGCGGGCCACTGGGAGCTGTTCGCTGGAGATCGCCGACTGGATGTCGAGGGTCGGCGCCGTCACCTGCAGCCGGTTGGCATCCGGCTGATCGGTCCCGAGGTCACGGATGCTGCTCTCGATGAACTTCGCTAGACCGAAGTCGAGGATCTTGATCTGACCCTCGTTGGCGAGGATGACGTTGCCCGGCTTGATGTCGCGATGCAGGACGCCTCGGCGGTGGGCAGCGGCCAGGCCGCGCGCCAAGCCAATGCCCAGCTCTAGCGCACGGTTCCACGGCATCGGCAGCTTGATGCGATCCAGGTTCTGACCGCGGACGAATTCAGAAATGATGTAGGGGTGGCCGTCGATCTCACCGACGCGATACACCGAGACAACGTTGGGATGCTGCAGGCGGGCGGCGGCGCGAGCTTCGTTGAGAAACTGCTCGCGCATCAGGGCATCGGGATCGATGGCGCTGATGAACTTGATGGCGACAGGTCGGTCGAGCAGCGTGTCATGGCCGAGGTAGACCTCGCCCATGCCGCCGCGCCCTAACTGCCAGAGAATGCGATATTCATCAAACTGCTTCGGTGGACTCCAGGCGTTGGCCGTCGGGTTCTTGGGTATTGGCATAGTGAGACCCGGTCAGAGTGCCCAGCGGCCCTGGGTGGGGCCCGGGGAGCAAACCGAAAAAACCTTAGTTTGAGCATCGCACGCTGCGCCCGAGCCGGTCAATCCCGACTGTCGGCGCGGCTTTAGGTGAATCCCGGTGCGCGGCGGGCGGGGGCGCGAAGGCGAAGGAAACTTGCGGGCGAAACGCGGCGGGCGACGGCGCCTATCCGACGGGGAAGAAGCCGTTGAAATAGAACTGCCAGAAGCGGCTGAAGGTAAAAGCACCAAACAGATTCACAAGCACACCCCATACC